>NZ_LUJK01000010.1 GCF_001601825.1 Limnobacter sp. CACIAM 66H1
TCACAAAACCCGTATAAATTAATCCGCAAACTTTGGGAAACATGGAATCAAGCCATTCAATCGTTTCCTGTCCTTTGGAATCCACCAGGGTCAGATCAAAAATAATCAGGTCCGGTTTTTCAAACAGGTGTTCACGGGCTTGAACCAGACTGGTCGCCACATGAATTTGGGCGTGGGGAGCCATGTCTTTGCAGACGTCCTCAATCACCATTGAAATCAGGGGGTGATCTTCGAGCACCAAGATTTTTTGATTTTTCATTGTTCGCAGGCTAAGTCAGGCACACAGGACCTTTGGGTCTCTTCTTCCACCCAAAGAGTACATGAATTCACGGTAACAATTAAGCCTGCATTTTGCCTTTTTTTACAAAGGGTTCCGCTTTTCGGGGGGGCATCAGAAACAAGCATCCTCATTTCACGGAATGGGCAAGAAAATTCAAGTCAGTAAGATGGATTCATACCGAATTCTTTGCGGAGCAAGCCATCATGACAATCGCACTGGTCCAACATCACCAACACGACTGCGAACCGCTTTATTTTCGCCAGTCCGAAGCCAGAGTCACCATGGAGCTGGACAACGTGGCACACGGGCTAAAACATTTTGCTCAACAACTGCGTAAAACTGCTTCAGCACAGGCACGCTTTGCCTTGGTGGTTCAGCTGAAAACCTGGACGCTGAACAAACCCACCCTGCAAACCCTGATGACGCAATACCTGGATGAGGTTGAGCGCACCCAACAAGTCGTGCACCTGGACCCTGAAAGTCATAACGAATCCATTGAATCGCTGTGCGAGCAGCTGGTGTTTTTAAGTGCTGTGTTTGAGCAGGAATCTGAACTGATCGATCAAATGGCATTTGCCGATCCCCAACTGATGTTGTGCGACTAGAAATTACTTGCCGATACAAAACCGACTGAAAATCAAGCCCAGCAAATCATCGGGCAACATACGCCCGGTGATTTCGCCCAAAGCATCGTGCGCCAGGCGCAACTCTTCTGCAAACAAATCCAGGATTCGATCATCCTGTTGTGCGAACTCATGTGCGGCCGCAAGATGCTGACCGCACACCATCAAAGCATCAACGTGGCGCTGTCGCGCCATGAAACCATGGTCGGGCGTGTGGGCGATCCCCACCTTGGCCAATATGGCGTCTTTTAACAGCTCCAAGCCCTGACCATTTTTTGCGGACACTGGCAGTATGTCGAGCGGTAATTGTGGCATCTCAGGCAGCAAATCGACCTTGTTCATCACGGTAATGGTAGGCAAATGCACCGGCAGTTCAAGGTGGGTGTTCAACGCACTCGGTGAGTCCTGAGTTGCATCTTTCAGGATCAGCAACAGATCGGCCTCCTCCACTGATTTTCGAGTCCGCTCAATGCCAATTCTTTCCACCTCATCCGCTGTTTCACGCAAACCGGCCGTGTCAACCAACACCAACGGAATGCCACGAATATTCAGCTCCTGTTTGATTCGATCCCGCGTGGTGCCCGCAATGGACGATACGATCGCAATTTCCTCGCCGGCAAGCGCGTTTAACAAACTCGACTTACCCACATTGGGCTCGCCCACCAGCACAATTTGCAAGCCATCGCGAAACTTCACTCCTTCCTGCGCTGCACCGAGCAACTGTCGATGTGCATTCAAGATATCCGCAAGTTGACCTTTGGCATCTGCCTTCTCGAGAAATTCGATTTCCTCTTCAGGGAAATCAAGTGTGGCTTCGAGCAGCAAACGCAAATGTACAATCCGGTCGGCCAGATCATTGACCTGCTTCGAGAACACACCACTGAGCGACGCCGCGGCGGCTTTGGCTGTCGCTATAGAGCCAGCATCGATCAAATCGGCCACCGCTTCAGCCTGCGCCAGATCAAGTTTGTCATTCAAGAACGCACGCTGCGTAAACTCACCTGGCATGGCATGGCGCAACGGAATATTCAACTGCCGGGCAAGGGAAAGGGCATGCGCCACAACACCTTGCAACACTGCCTGACCACCATGGCCCTGGAACTCAAGCACATTTTCGCCGGTGAATGATGCAGGCGCGTTAAACAACAGGGCAATGCCCTCATCAATGGCGTGCTTATCAAAATCACGAAGCGTTAAAAGAGTTGCCAGGCGCGGTTTGGGCAACTTGCCACAAAACGCCATGCAAAAGGTCTGAAAACTGGAAGAAGAAGGAAAAGAAAACCGCACCACCCCCACCCCGCCCTTACCGGGCGCGGTGGCGATGGCGACGATGGGATCACCGTGCAGTGGCTGGTGCAGACTCAATTTGACGTGTAATTACCCACTGTTGGGCAATCGACAAAATATTGTTAACAACCCAGTACAGCACCAAACCAGCCGGGAAGAAAATGAACATGACCGAGAACACCAACGGCATGATCATCATGATTTTGGCCTGAACAGGATCGGGGGGCGTTGGATTCAACTTGGTCTGGATGAACATGGTTACCGCCATGATCACAGGCAAAATGTAGAAGGGATCCGGCGCAGCCAAATCGGTTACCCAACCCAACCAAGGTGCGTTGCGCATTTCAACACTGGCCAGCAACACCCAGTACAAAGCAATGAACACTGGGATCTGAATCAGAATGGGCATACAACCGCCCAAGGGGTTGATTTTCTCGCGCTTGTACATTTCCATCATGGCGCGCTGGAAACCCATTTTGTCATCGCCATATTGTTCTTTCAGCTTTTGCATGCGCGGGCCAACCTTGCGCATTTTTGCCATCGATTTGTAACTGGCGGCTGACAGCGGAAAAAACACCAGCTTGATCAAAATGGTCAGTACCACAATGGCCCAACCCCAATTGCCGATGTAGCTGTGAATTTTCTCCAGCAACCAATAAATAGGCTGGGCAATCACGGTAAGCCAACCGTAGTCCACGACCAAATCCAGTCCGGGGGACAAGGCTTCCAGCACACTTTGATCTTGCGGGCCTGTGTACAGTTTGGCCGTATAGGTGCCAGTCTGCTCAGGCGCCAAAGTACCCAGGCTACTCACGAGGCCAATGGAGTACAAGTTGGAATCTACCTGACGGGTGTAATTCTCGCGAGGACCATCCTGACCAATGATGGCTGACACAAAGTAATGCTGAATCATCGCCAACCATCCGGAATCAGCGGTTTTTACATAGTCTGCACTGCGATCGGCGATGTCTTCAAAGTCGATCTTCTGGTACTTCTTCTCAGGTGTATAAACAGCCGGCCCTGTGAATGTTGCATACAGGGAAGAGTCACTTTCAAGCGGGTTGCCGTCACGCGTAATTTGCACATATGCACTGGGTGATACGGGCTCTGTGCTTATGTTGCGTGCATTGATCACGAGGTCAATGTCGTAGCGATTCTTGAAAATTGTGTAGGTGGTTGTGTTTTCAACACCACCGCTTGTGGCTTTAAACACGAGCTTCAGCTCATCCTGACCAGGTGCAAATTCAGTAGAACCCGACACCAGCTCAAACAAGGTACGATGATTGGGTGCATCAGGCACACCCACCAAGCCAGCCTGGCCAACATAAGTACGGTTGGCTGTTTGCTCAAACAACTGAACCGGCAATTCCGGATTCTCGGCAGCAGGGTGATTGAGCAATTTTGAAGTAATCAGCTGTGCACCTTGGCTTGAAAACTGTAGTTCAAGTACATCGGTTTTGACAGTAATGGTTTGCGCTGCAGGCGCTGCTTCAGCAACGCTCGATGCAATCGCGTTCGGATCTGCAGGCACATCACCGGCAGTCGGGGCCACTGGCTGAGGCAAGTCATTCGCTGCATTGGCAGCAGTTGAACCACCAGCCTTGGCGACATCGTCTTGGTCGCTGGTTTGAGCGCCAGTGCTAAGGCCAAACAAGGTGGGCTTGCCAATAGAAGCCTGATAATTGTCCCAAAGCATGATGAGAGACAAGCTGAATATCATCAAAAGGACTAGCCTGCGCGTTTCCATTTAAATCCTTAATTACTGAGCTTAATGACTAAGAGTCGTGACTGGTGTGGCGAGCTTCAGGAACAGGGTCCAAACCGCCAGCATTCCAGGGATTGCATCGACAAATGCGGCCAAAAGACAAAGCCGCTCCTTTCCATGCGCCATGAATTTTAACTGCTTCAAGGGCGTATTCCGAGCAACTGGGGTAAAAACGGCAAGAAGGCGGGAAAAGAGGGCTAACAGCAAGCTGATAGCCTCGGATCAGTGCTGTGATGGCACGCGCCGTGAGAGATCGTTGAAAAGTTGTTGGAGTTCTATCCACCACGCTGCTCGATCTGAATGACCTACTGCACACACTGGCTTGCTCAAGCGAACCAGAAATCTGCCTTGGTAGTTACCCAGCGAGTCTTGGCAGGCATGGCGGATTAAACGTTTTAGCGTATTGCGATCCACGGCCCGTTTGGCCAAGCGCTTGGGAATCAGTATTCCGAATTGCGGCGGGGTGTCTTCGAACAGTGCGTGAAGCATCAACCGATCTGTTTTGGCCACTGGCCTGGTTTTTAACAGACCACCAAATGTTTCAGATCGAGTGATTTTTGTCGCATGCGACCCGGAACCCACCCTGTGCAATTCAGAATGTTCAAAGCGCCAGGCTTATACGGACAAACGTGCACGGCCCTTGGAGCGACGTGCGCGCAGCACGGCACGACCACCACGGGTGCGTGAACGTACCAAAAAGCCGTGTGTTCTTTGACGGCGAACTTTAGAAGGTTGATAAGTGCGTTTCATGGCAAGCCTCTGGCCCACATGGGCTTAAAATTTGGCGAAAAATTAATTAAAACTGGTTTGGCCCCTGGGTTAGCCTGTTACTAACCGGTACTTATCGGTCAGGCAGAGCCGACATGGATCGACGCTCACACCAAGGGAACCCAAAATTATAGAGGCAAATTCGGGAAAAACCTAGAAAAATCTGCAAGTTCGCGTGAAGGCAGCTAATCACTCACTCAATCCGTGGGGGTTTGGATACAATGGAGCGCTGAGTTTTAATTCCTGCAAAGCAGTTCATCCGAATAATAAGGCTGTTCATAACGTGATTGATCAATTCTGGAACCACTGTGTTGAAGCGCTTCGGAAGGAAATTCCAGCCCAACAAATCAAACTGTGGATCGAACCACTGACTGTGGTTGAATTTGATGAAAACACCGCGAGCCTGAGCATGGCCGCCCCAAACCGCTTCAAGCTTGATTGGGTGCTGAATAATTATGGTGGCCGTTTCAATGAACTGGCCACCGAGTTTTTTGGCTGCGATATGGCCATTCAGTGGCAAGTAGCCGCTAAACAGGCGAGTCCCCTCGTAGCGCCCCCCGCAGCGCCAGCCAAGAACAACAGTGATGCCGCCGCGCAAGGTGCACCCAAAGTTGCCGCCGTGAAGCGCGACGAAATTGCGGCCACGGTCTATGAACGTAGCCGTTTGAACCGAGACCTTTGTTTTTCCAATTTTGTGTCGGGTCGTGCCAACCAGCTGGCCCGAGCTGCCGCAGAACAAGTGGCATCCAACCCGGGTGTGAGCTATAACCCGCTGTTTTTATACGGCGGTGTTGGTTTGGGCAAAACCCACTTGATTCATTCCATCGGCAACCGCCTGCTGGAACAAAACCCAAACACTCAAATTCGTTACATTCACGCCGAACAGTATGTAAGCGATGTGGTCAAGGCCTACCAAAAAAAGGCATTCGAAGAATTCAAGCGCTCTTATTACTCACTCGACTTGCTCTTGATTGACGATATTCAGTTTTTCGGGGGCAAAAGCCGCACCCAGGAAGAATTTTTCTACGCATTCGAGCAGTTAATTGCTGCCAAAAAGCAAATTATCATCACCAGTGACACCTATCCCAAAGACATTCAGGGCATGGACGACCGGCTGATCTCCCGTTTCAATAGCGGTTTGACCGTGGCCATTGAGCCTCCCGAGCTTGAAATGCGGGTTGCCATTTTGCTGAAAAAAGCTGAACAGCAAAAAAATCCTGTTTTCAGAAGACGTGGCCTTTTTCGTGGCCAAGCACATGCGAAGCAATATTCGTGAACTGGAAGGTGCCTTGCGCCGAATCATGGCTTTTGCCAGCTTTCACAACAAACCAGTAACAATGGATCTGGTGCGGGAAGCTTTGCGCGACATGATCTCGGTACACCATGGTCAGGTGTCCGTGGAGAGCATTCAAAAAACAGTGGCCGATTACTACAAAATCAAGGTCGCAGACATGTTCTCCAAGCGCAGGCAAGCACAAATTGTGTTGCCACGCCAGGTGGCCATGTATTTGGCCAAGGAATTGACTGAAAAAAGCTATGTGGAAATTGGTGAGTTGTTTGGTGGAAGAGACCACACTACGGTGCTGCACGCTGTGAACAAAATATCGGAATTGCGAAATCAATCCTCAGAGTTGAACCATGCGCTGCATGTGCTGGACCAAACCTTGAAGGGTTGATTTAGAATTGTGGATAACTGTGTAACAAACGTGCACAACAATACGAGTTATCCACAGAAAAAAAAGAACCTGAAAAATTCGAAAAAAGTTATCCACAGTATGCAGATCGAGTCCCGGAAGTTCTACACCAATTTCGAAAGAACCTAAGAAGCTCAATTCAAAGGAAAAAATAGAGTTGTCCACAGAATTGAATCAACTCTATTAACTAATCCTATAAGGAAATATTAAATGGAATTAATTCATAGCTCGCGCGATGCATTGGTTCGAAAACTGCAAATCGTCAGCAACATCGTCGAACGTCGAAACACCTTGCCGGTGTTGGCCAACATTCTGTTGAAGAAACAGGGAGGCCTGCTGACTCTGCTGTCTTCAGACATTGAGATGCAGATTCAAACCAGTGCGGAAGTGGGTGCTGGTGGCGAAGACACTGCAACCACTGTGGCTGCTAGAAAATTCCTGGATATTTTGAGATCACTGCCTGAAGACTCGGATGTGATGGTGAAACTGGACGGCAAGAAGATGTCCGTGCAGGCCAAGAAAAGCCGTTTTGCATTGCAAACCTTGCCAGCAGAAGACTTTCCACTGGTACAGGAACCCAAAGAATGGGTCACTCAGATCAGTTTGCCCCAAAAAATGTTAAAGAATTTGTTGGGCATGGTTCACTTTTCCATGGCTCAGCAAGATTTGCGTTATTACCTGAATGGCGTGTTGCTGGTCATTGAAAGTGCTTGCGTTCGAGCTGTCGCCACCGACGGACACCGTTTGGCCTACGCTGACGCGCCTGGCCAAGGCGGTACCGCCAAGCATGAGGTGATTATTCCGCGTAAAACCGTGCTTGAACTGTCGCGTTTGTTGAATGATACGGATGACACCGTGACTATTGATTTGGCCAGCAACCAGGCCAAGTTCACTTTCTCGGACATTACCCTGATCACCAAGCTGGTTGAGGGCAAGTTTCCTGATTATCAACGGGTGATTCCGAAAACCCACCAGCACCATGTGGTCATTTCCCGTGATGCCTTGTTGCATTCGCTGCAGCGGGCCTCGATTTTGACCAGCGACAAATTCCGCGGCATTCGCTGGGTGTTAAGCGCCAATGGTTTGACCATTGTGGCCAACAACTCGGATCAGGAAGAAGCCCGGGATGAAATGGAAGTCGAATACCAAGGTCCCGAGATTGACGTGGGTTTTAACGTAAACTACTTGTTGGATGTGTTGAACAACCTCAAGTCGGAAACCGTGCAGTTTACGTTGCAAGACGGGAACAGCAGTGCATTGGTGACCACCCCTGGCAAAGACGATTTCAAGTATGTCGTGATGCCCATGCGTATTTAAAACGACAATAAAACGAAAACAACAACACTCTTATGACTTCAGAAACACAGAATGGCGGTGATTTGCCCGTACAAGGCAACAACGCAGATTATGGCGAAGGTTCAATCCAGATTCTCGAAGGTCTGGAAGCGGTCCGAAAGCGTCCTGGCATGTACATCGGTGACACATCCGATGGCACCGGTTTGCATCACCTTGTGTTCGAAGTCGTCGACAACTCGATCGACGAAGCCTTGGCTGGCCATTGCGATGACATCGTGGTGACTATTCATGCTGACAACTCAATCAGCGTGACCGACAACGGCCGGGGTATTCCGACCGGTGTAAAAATGGATGACAAAAACGAGCCCAAGCGCTCGGCGTCTGAAATTGCGCTGACCGAGTTGCACGCCGGCGGTAAATTCAACCAGAACAGTTACAAGGTTTCTGGTGGTTTGCACGGTGTTGGTGTGAGTTGCGTCAATGCCTTGTCGAGTTGGTTGCGCCTGACGGTACGCCGTGAAGGCAAAGTACATCAGCTTGAATTCGCGCGTGGCTTTGTTCAAAACCGGATTATCGAGCAAGTAGACGGTGTTGATGTATCGCCCATGAGAATTGTGGGCACCACGGACAAGCGTGGTACTGAAGTACATTTCCTGCCTGACACTGAAATTTTTCAGCAGAACAATGATTTCCACTATGAAATACTGGCCAAGCGACTGCGCGAACTCAGCTTCCTGAACAATGGTGTGCGCATTCGCTTGAAAGATGAGCGCACAGGCAAGGAAGATGATTTCGCTGGCAGTGGCGGTGTGATGGGTTTTGTTGAATTCATCAATGCCAACAAGAAAATTTTGCACCCCAATACATTTTACGCGGCGGGTGAACGCCCAGCCGAAACTTACGGTGGCATTCCCGGCACCAGCATTGGCGTTGAAGTGTCGATGCAATGGAATGACGGCTTTAATGAATCGGTGTTGTGTTTCACCAATAACATCCCGCAACGCGATGGGGGTACGCACCTGACTGGATTGCGTGCCGCCATGACCCGCGTAATTGGCAAATACATTGAAGTCAATGAAATAGCCAAGAAGCAAAAAGTGGAAGTGACTGGCGACGATATGCGCGAGGGCCTGTGCTGCGTGCTGTCTGTAAAAGTGCCTGAACCCAAGTTTTCAAGCCAGACCAAAGACAAACTGGTGTCAAGCGAGGTGCGTGCACCCGTAGAGGACATTGTGGCCAAGGTGCTCAGTGAGTTTTTGGAAGAACGGCCTAACGATGCCAAGCTGATTTGCAGCAAGATTGTTGAAGCAGCGCGTGCGCGTGAAGCCGCTCGCAAAGCGCGTGACATGACGCGACGCAAGGGCGTGCTGGACGGTGTTGGTTTGCCGGGCAAACTTGCCGATTGTCAGGAACGCGACCCTGCCAAATGCGAAATCTACATTGTCGAGGGTGACTCTGCGGGTGGCTCGGCCAAACAGGGTCGAGACCGCAAGTTCCAAGCCATTCTGCCGCTGCGCGGCAAGGTACTCAACGTTGAGAAAGCCCGATTCGACAAATTGCTGACTTCGGAGCAAATTACCACGCTGATTACTGCCTTGGGTACCAGCATTGGCAAGGACGATTTCAATCTGGCGAAATTGCGCTATCACCGCATCATCATCATGACCGACGCGGACGTGGATGGCGCACACATTCGAACCCTGTTGTTGACTCTGCTTTATCGCCAAATGCCGGAACTGGTTGAACATGGCCATGTGTACATTGCGCAACCGCCACTGTACAAAGTCAAGCACGGTAAAGATGAGCGTTACCTGAAAGATGATCAGGAAGAGGCGCAGTACATGCTGACCATTGCCTTGGAAAAAGCGGCGCTGATTCCTGGTGAAGGCAAAGACCCAATCAAGGGTGAAGCACTGGAAGAATTGGCCCGACAGTTTGTGACCGTGGAGGCTGTGGTACGCCGTTTGAGCCGTTTGATCGATCCCGATGTACTGAACGCGATTGTGGAAGGTGTTGAACTGGATCTGGATTCGGAAGAAGCATCCAAGGCAAGCGCAGCCCGCTTGCAGGAAGTACTCGATCCAACAATCATGACTGTCTTTTCACAGTTCGATGAGCAAAGCGACAAGCATCGTGTCTTGATTCACCGCCGCCACCACGGCAATGTGCGTGTCACCACAATTGATCCGGATTTCGTTCACGGCGCTGATTATCCACTGTTGGCCCACGCCGCGAAAACCTTCAAAGGCTTGATTTCCGAAGGCGCCGAAATTCAACGTGGCGAAGGTGAAAAACAAAAGGTACAGGCGGTGCAAAGTTTCCGCGAAGCCATGCAGTGGTTGCGTGAACAAGCAGAAAAAGCAATTACCAAACAGCGCTACAAAGGCCTGGGTGAAATGAACCCACAACAGTTGTGGGAAACCACCATGGACCCCACCGTGCGCCGTTTGCTGCGCGTTCAAATTGAAGACGCCATTGCGGCAGATCAAATTTTCACGACCCTGATGGGCGATGAAGTTGAGCCCCGTCGTGCGTTCATCGAGAGCAACGCTTTGAAAGCAGGCAATATTGACGTTTAAGAACAACGTCCTTGATCAGATAATCACAATCTTCGATTAAGCTCAAACCCCACACACTACGTCGTGGGGTTTTTTATTGGGGATGCAACTTCATGGAATCCAGCAAAGCAAGGTGGATCGGCCTTTCGGTCATTGCATTGGCTTGTGTACTTTACTCCATGGACTTGACGGTATTGAATCTCGCAATACCCGCCATTAGTGCTGACCTCCAGCCCAGCAGCGCGCAGCTGCTTTGGATTGTTGATATTTATGGATTCATGGTAGCTGGTGCCTTGATCACCATGGGCACACTGGGTGACCGGATTGGTCGCAGGCGTTTGCTGATGATTGGTGCGGCGGCATTTGGCGTGGCCTCAGTGTTGGCGGCTTTTTCAAACAGCGCAGAAATGTTGATCGTGACGCGCGCTTTGCACGGTTTGGCTGGTGCCACGATTGCGCCTTCTACGCTTTCGTTGATTAGAAACATGTTCGATGACCCCGCCGAGCGCATGAAGGCCATTGGTATCTGGATCAGCAGTTTTTCAATTGGCGCAGTGATGGGGCCTTTGGTCGGCGGGGTATTGCTGGAATATTTCTGGTGGGGCTCGGTTTTTTTGATCAATGTACCGGTGATGATTTTATTGTTGGTACTCGCGCCACGCCTGTTGCCTGAATACAAGGATGAATCTGCAGGTCGCATGGATCTGCCCAGTGCAGCGCTTTCACTCAGTGCTGTACTTCTCCTTATTTATGCACTGAAAAACACTGCGGAACAGGGTTTGAACATCACCGGAGCTTTGTGTTTAGTGGGGGGTTTGGCGCTTGGCGTGTGGTTTGTGCGTCGGCAAGCGGGCTTGAAGGATCCACTGATTGATCTAAACCTGTTCAAGGCACCCGGCTTCAAGGCGGTGCTGGGCACTTACCTGTTGAGTTGCCTGACCATGTTTGGTGTCTACGTTTACATCGCCCAATACCTGCAACTGGTGCTGGGTTTGACTCCTTTGGTTGCGGGGGCCTGGACAGTGCCCTGGGCACTCGCTTTTGTGGTGGGCACGAACATCACGCCTTGGCTGGCCAGACAATTGGGACAAGCGAAATTGGTTGTATTTGGATTGTTGGGTACAGCGATTGGTTTTGCCGGCCTGGCTTTGTTGAGCATTAAAGCCGACATGGGATTGCTGGTGTTGGCTACAGTGGTACTTGCCTTGGGTTTGTCTCCGATGTTTACTTTGGGAACAGAATTGATCATCAGCAGTGCACCACCGGAGAAGGCCGGTTCTGCATCTGCATTGGCAGAAACGGGTGCTGAATTCGGCGGTGCAGTGGGTATTGCAGTATTCGGCAGCATCGGTGTGGCCATTTACCGGGATCGCATGGAGAGTTTGTTGAACCCAGCCTGGCCAAGCGAGATTCAGCGTGCCGCCCAAGATACCTTGGGTGGGGCCGTGGCTTCTGCTGTGCAATTGCCGGCAATGGAACAAATCAGTTTGTTGCAAGCCGCCAGGCATGCCTTTATGGAAGGCATGCAACTGACTTCAATTGCTGGCGCGGTACTTATGTTGCTGGCCAGTGTACTGGCCTATAAAAGTCTGAAGCACCTGCGCACTGCGCACTAAGCGGACTCTTTAATTTTTCTTCAGGTTCCAGGTCACACGCATGCGGGCCACGCTTTGCCCGCTCGCATCGCTAACCTCCACTTCAACTGGAAAATTGATTTTTCCAGTAGTACGAAGCGTCTTCTTCAGCGGCGAAATGGCTTGCGCCACCTTGGCCTGGGCATTGACAAGGCCAAGGGCAGGTTGCAGCACTTCAAACTCAACCTGAGCGGCTACTGGCCGCACTCCCAAAATAACGGAGGCAAAGCCACCCGCCATGGCTGCGCCCGAGCAGGTCTCGGCCAGGGTAAACAGAGCACCGTCAGCAAGCTTGCCAGTGTCGTCCAGCAGTTCGGGCCTCTGTGCCATTTCACACCGAGCCACGCCCTCGCCCATGCTGCTTAACCGAACACCACAGGCTTTGGCAAAAGGCACTTTGCCATCCATTTGCATCTTGACCAGGGGTCGCATGATCAGGGTAAGTAGTGTGTCCAACATTATTGTTCTCCTTGAAGCAGTGTGAACTGAATGTGAAGCTCAGCCAGGGGTTCGTTGGCTTCGTTGTTCAAAGTGCTCACCGTCTGCGCAAGTCTGTTGTCGAAATCAATTGTGGGCGCTGCGGTGTGGATCCAAACAGGCCCTTTCGCGGGTCGTTTGTAAGCGATTCTGCTGGTATAAGCCGTGATTTTCCAGCCATGGCTGTGCAGTGCCAATGCTTGTAGAAGTCGCACTTTTGCATCTGCTTGAGCGGCGGTGAACAAGGCGCCAGCATGGAGGGTTCCAATGTGGTTTTTCAGAAAAGAATCAAAACCCAGTTGAACGTGTTCTTCTGAGTTTTTATTCACAGAGCCCAGTTTGGCAAACTGGAAAAATGGATTGCTGGCCAGTGTTTGGGCCAGGCGCATGGCGTTCATTCGGGGTCTCCTTTGGGTTGCGAGAAACGCGTGTGTACGGCATTCAAAAACTTCAGCACGGTGTCAATTTCCTCCGTGGTAAAACCTTCGACCAGTTGTTTATTCAATTTGACCAACAGGGGTTTGGCGGCCTGCATTTTGTCCCTGCCTTTGTTGGTCATTCTCAGGTGAGCCACGCGGGCATCTTCTCTTGAAACCACCCGTTCAATCAGTTTGGCGGTTTTCATGCGTTGCACCAGACCGGTCATGGCAGAGCTGTTCAAACCAAGCACTTCGCCAAGCTCTTGCATGGAAGCGTGTGGAAATTTATCCAGTGCAAACAACAAACTGACCTGCGCGGCCGGCACACCAATGGCTTGTTCAACGCCACTGTCGGCGTGGCGATAAAGTACAGCACGCGCGCGGTTGAGCATGAAGAAAAGACGACGATCCATGTGCGTTCCATATATTACGTATGCGTAATATATGGAAATCAGACAGATCAGTCAATTAATACGTGTGTGTAATAAATTCAGTGAAGTCAGAACCGGGGTCTTTTACTGCGATAGACCTGAGCGTTCTCGCGGTGACTGAAAACCAGTTGCCACAGCATGCCTTTGCGGGCACGGAAGTAAGCTGCGCAGGTCATCAGGTAATAGGTCCACATGCGATGAAAACGTTCATCGTAATTGGCTTGAAGTGTGGGCCAAGCCTTTTCAACATTGGCATGCCATGCCATCAGTGTTTTGTCGTAATCCGTGCCAAAGTTGTGCCAGTCTTCCAGCACCAGTTTGCCGTCAACATGTTCGGCAATCTCGCTGGGCGACGGGATTTTTCCGTTCGGAAAAATGTATTTGTCGATCCAGGGATCGGTGGCCTCGGTTTTATTGAATCCACCAATGGTGTGCAATAAAAAAAGCCCGTCTTTCTTCAGAAGACGGTGTATGGCGTCAAAGTAGGCTGGGTAATTTTTCAAACCTACGTGTTCGAACATACCCACAGAAACTATTTTGTCAAACTGACCCTGAAGGTCGCGGTAATCAATCAATTCAATTTCTACAGGCAACCCGGCGCAACGCGCCCGGGCATATTGTTGTTGCTGGGTTGATACTGTAATGCCCAGTACTTGCACGTTAAAATGTGTTGCAGCGTACCAAGCCAACCCACCCCAGCCACAACCGATATCCAGCAATTTCTCACCTGGTTGCAACTGCAATTTTTGGCAAATCATGTTGAGTTTGTGCACTTGAGCCTGTTCAAGCGTGTGAGCTTGTTCCCAATAACCACATGAATAAATCATGAGCGGATCAAGCATCGCCTCGAACAGGTCGTTGCCGGTGTCGTAATGATGTTCCCCGACTTGAAATGCACGCGTGGGTGCCTGCAGGTTGATGACTTTTTCACGCAAAGCCAACATCAGCCATTGCATTTTGGTCCAGGCTTTGGTGTGCTCATCGGCGTTGTTGCGCATCAGGCGATACATCATTTCGTCAAGTCGTTTTACCGTCCACCATCCGTTCATGTAGGCCTCACCCAAACCCAGAGAGCCATGGCCGAGCACAGCACCGAACAGGCGTTCGTCGAGTATTTGAATATCGTGGGGTTCAGGGCCGTTGATGCGTACGCCCGCGCCTTGCAAAAGGCCGGCTATCGGCTTGGGTACCTTTTGGGCATCGACCAAATCATGCGAGTTTGTTTTCATAGGACCTGTGAAGTGACTATGACGACACACTGATTATTGCAGACTTGAAAGGTGCTTGCCAAACAGCTTCTTGACGAGGAAATTCAACGTGAAAACTGGAATGCAGGCACACCGTTTGGAACGGTTTTGTTGATATTGCCTTTCCAGCCTTCTACCCGTGCAGCAACATGCGCAAGGCCTTGAACCAGCAAGGTGGGTGTGGACAGCAGGAACATCAGAATGCCAATGTTGGTCATTGAGAAGTTCACCGGAAAATTTCCTTCGGTGCTGACTGTTGAGGGGCTGCCCGTGGCGTCGGCGGCAATGGGAATAAAAGTGCCAAAGATGATGGCCAGCACTGCACCACCGAAAAAACGCCCCAGACTGTTGCACATGGAGCGTGAAGCCGGGCTGGTGCCCACAGCGTTGTGTGCAAGAAGGGCAATGTTGTTAAAGATTCGTGACAGGTTTGCGTTGGATGCCAAAACCACGTTCATGTTGAACAAACGCATGCCTTCAGCAATTTTTATGCATGCGCGGGTCACTGGTCCATATTGGTGGATATTCTTGGCCATGTATTCACCCTTGAAACAGTTTTTTGAGGCCCTGACAGGGTCGCTCATTTTCTTGGCATGTGCTTTTTGATAACTTTCACTGGCCCATTTTCGCAAGGTGGGTGCGATGTGGGTGTTGGCCACGCGATCAAGCAATGCCGCAGGGTAGGCAAGTGTTTTGAGGGCAAAATTGTGGATGGCGGGCGCTGCAATTTCTTCGGTTTGCCGGCGTGCATCTTTCATCGCCTTGGCATGCGGGTTGGCGATCTCCATGTGGTCCACTGTACTGACCAGCGCCACATAATGGCTTTCTTTGGTCGTGACTGCTTTGGCATAACGATAGCGTGCCCAAAGGGTTGCCGAGTCGCCGGTTGGCTTGTCAACTTGCATGTATTGCCCCAAAGCATTTCTAAGGGCTTGCATGTTTTCAAGCTCGGTTTTGGCTGGGTCGATTGCGGCCAGGGCAGAATTCAGAATGTGTGGAATACCTTGGGTATCAAGGCTATCCGATTTGATTTTCTTCAGCAGATGGTGCTTGCCTTGCATGGCCTTGACCATGATTTGAATCAGTTCGGGTTTGTTTTTGATGGCTTTGAGTTGCGACAGTAATTTTTGAAGATTGTCGCTGACGTCTTTCGACAATTCCTGCTGTTGTTTTGTGTTGACCTTGTGTTTTTGAACCGCAATTTGACTGGCCAAGCCTGCGCAGAAGCCCAGCAAACCCAAGGCTGAAGAGGCCACTGGAAATGCAATGAGCAAGTTCAAGATACCTTGCCCCAAGAAAGTGGCCGTGTTGCCTGAAAGGCCGCGTATTGCGGTCAACAATTCGGTGGTGGCTACACCGATGAACCCAAGCATGCCGAACATGAGAAATTTGTTTTTGGTGCTTTTTTCATCCACACCACTGGCAGCAGTATTGCGCATCACGTTGTAAGTCATGCCTGTGGGTGCTGCATTCATTTCACACAATCCGTGCAAAATATGGCTCAGATTGGAGAAACGCCGAGCCCACAGATTGCGTGACGTATGGCCATTGTCCTTGTTGTAATAATTTGGGCTGTAGCGAATATAGTCTTCACGCATCAAGCGGTTTTGAACACCACTGGAATTCCACACGGCCTCGTCGTATTCCTCATCGGTCAGGTCGCGGCCCAGCGCGTTTGATTTTTGTTTGGCTTGGTAGTCTTTTCGCAGAATGGCTGCTTCGGAGTATTGTTTGGATTCAAAATGCGCTTTGCCGACGACGTTGATGGCGCGTGTCGAGCCCACAAAGTCGCAAATTTTTTTCCACATGGTCCGCTGTTTGTAGGTGTCACCGTGCACATGTTTGTTGCCTGATTTGCGGGCGATGTTGTTCTTGATGCTGCGGTCAAGCGCGGGTGTGATTAAGTTGGGTGAGGAGGAAATTTGCAAGGCCACGACAGGTCTCCAGAACGTACAGTTCGAGTGCATTTCATCTTTTCTTTGACCCTCAACATGTCACAAACTGTGAATTTGTCCAAAAGCGGGCACAAAGTCATCACCCTTTGTGTGTCACTTTATTCATTAAAGTTTGAAAAAATAAGGGTTTCCCCTATTTTTTGTGCACCGCAATAGCGCAGTACTTGAACTCGGGAATTTTTCCGTCGGGGTCGAGTGCTGCGTGGGTCAGTTTGTTGATGGCTGCCTCGGCATAACAAAAAGGTACAAACACATGGCCCGGTGGTGTGCCAGTGTCGGCGCGTGCAAACAGTTGAACCTCCCCGCGGCGGGATTGAAGCCGAATGGTATTGCCAGCCTCAATGTTCAAGGCCTTTAAATCTTCGGGATGAAGCAGTGCAGTGGGTTCGGGTTCAATGGCGTCCAGAACGCTGGCGCGACGGGTCATGCTGCCAGTGTGCCAGTGTTCGAGTTGTCGTCCGGTGATCAATACAAAGGGGAACTCGGAATCAGGTGTTTCAGCAGCCCCACGGTATCGCGCTGGCACCAGGCGGGCTTTTCCATTGGGTGTCGGGAAGTGCTCGGTAAACACCACGGCTTGGCCAATGTCTCCTTCATGAGCGCAGGGGTAAACCACGGCGTGCTCGCGTTGCAGGCGTTGCCAGGTGATGCCCTCAATGCTGTGCATGGCGCGGCGCATTTCATCAAACACGTCTTCCACACTGTTATACCGCCAGTCCAGCCCCAGTCCTTGAGCAATACTTTGAATAATCCAAAGGTCTTGCCGTGCTTCACCGGGCGGGTCGATGGCTTGTTGCCCAAGTTGCACCAGGCGATCGGTATTGGTGAAGGTGCCGGTTTTTTCAGGAAAAGCGCTGGCGGGTAAAACCACATCTGCAAGGCTTGCTGTTTCGGTCAGGAAGATGTCTTGCACCAACAGAAAATCGAGTGCGGCCAGTGCTTTTCGGGCATGGTTTAAGTCGGGGTCAGACATGGCGGGGTTTTCACCGAGTATGTACATGCCTTTTACAGCACCGGCGAGAATGGCTTGCATGGTCTCGACCACGGTGAGCCCGGGGGTGTTGGAAAGTGGCGTGTTCCAAAGGGCCTCGAACCGTTGTTGTGCTTCGGGATTGCACACCCGTTGGTAATCCGGGTACATCATGGGGATCAGCCCGGCGTCTGATGCGCCCTGCACATTGTTTTGGCCGCGCAGGGGGTGAAGGCCCGTGCCAGGTCGACCAATTTGCCCGGTGATCAGTGCCAGTGATATCAGGCAGCGTGCATTGTCGGTGCCGTGGGTGTGCTGTGAAATGCCCATGCCCCACAAAATGATGGATGCACTGGATGTGGCATACAGGCGGGCCACTGCACGTAATTCAGCCGGTGATATGCCACAGATGGATGACATGGCCTCGGGTGTGCAGGCGCTGACATTTGCTTTCAGTTCATCAAAGCCTTCGGTACGTTGTTCGATGAATTCCCGATCAATCAGATCTTCGTTGATGATGACGTGAAGCAAGGCATTGAGCAGTGCGACGTCACTGTCGGCTTTAAATTGCAGAAAGTGGGTGGCGTGCCGTGCCAGGTCTGAACGCCTGGGGTCGGCCACAATCAGTTTGGCGCCGTTTTTAACCGCGTTTTTAATCCAGGTGGCGCCCACAGGATGATTCACTGTGGGGTTGGCACCAATTACGAAGATCACTTCGGCCTGGTTTACATCCATCACCGGGTTGGACACGGCTCCCGACCCAATGCCCTCCAGCAATGCAGCCACCGACGAGGCATGGCACAGGCGGGTACAGTGGTCAACATTGTGCGTACCAAAACCGGTGCGAACCAGTTTTTGAAACAGATAGGCTTCCTCGTTGCTGCATTTGGCGGAGCCAAACCCAGCCAGTGCGTGGCCGCCATGGGTTGTTTTTATCTGCTTGAACCGATCAGCAATCAAGGCCAGTGCTTCGTCCCAGGTGGCGGTGCGAAACGCATGGTTCACCTCTTCAGGATTCAGTAGGTTGACCGGATTCTTGGCAACACCTTCACGGCGAATAAGCGGTTGGGTGAGACGTTGTTCGTGGTGAACATAGTCAAAGCCATAGCGCCCCTTGACGCACAGGCGGCCTTCATTGGCGGGTCCCTTGCGACCTTCGACATGCAAAATGGTATTGCCCTTCACGTGGTAGGTGAGCTGACAGCCGACACCGCAATAAGGGCATACCGAATCCACAGTCTTATCCGCGGGCTGGTGTGCTGCGGCTCTGGCTGGGCTCAGCGCACCGGTGGGGCAGGCTTGCACGCATTCGCCACAGGCCACGCAGGTGGAGTGGGCCAAAGCGTCACCTTGATCGAACACAACGGTGGCATGTTCACCGCGAAAAGCCAGGCCAATGACATCGTTCACTTGCACCTCGCGGCAGGCGCGTACGCAGCGGGTGCACTGGATGCATTGGTCCATGTTCACTGCAATTGCAGGGTGCGACAGGTCGGCGGACACGGATGCTCGCGCCTCAAACCGGGTGCTTTGAATGCCCATTTGCTGGCACCAGTGGGTTAATTCATTGTCGGCCTTCAACTTGTTTGGGTTCACTTGCCTGGGCATGTCAGCCAGCAACAGTTCCAGAACCATTTTTTGCGCGGCGATGGCTTTGTTTGAATTGGTCTGTACCACCATGCCAGCTGCGGCCTGTCTGCAACACGAGGCGGCCAGGGTACGTTCCCCCTCCACTTCGACCACGCAGGCGCGGCAGTTACCCGCAGCCTCAAGGCCGGCCTTGTAACAAAGGTGAGGTACGTCGATGCCCTCGCGCTGGGCAAGCCGCAGAAGGGTCTCACCGGGCAGGGCTTCAACAGTTTGTCCGTTGAGCTGTAAGCGGATCATTTGCGAGGCGTTCATGATTGGCTGCCTCTGGCCCCGGATTCCAATTCCTGAGGAAAGTAGCGAATAACGCAGTCAATCGGATTGGGGGCGGCCTGGCCCAAGCCGCAAATGGAGGCATCGCGCATGACGGCAGAAAGCTCCCGCAACAACGGTACATTCCATCGGGGCTGATTGATCAAGGCCAGGGCTTTGGCGGTACCGGTGCGGCAGGGCGTGCATTGCCCACAGCTTTCATGCACGAAAAACCGCATCAGATTGCGGGCCATGTTCACGGCGCTGTCAGCTTGAGAGAACACCACAACGGCCGCGGAGCCGATAAAGCAGCCGTGGGGTTGCAGGGTGTCGAAATCAAGTGGCACATCGGCCAGTGCCGCTGGCAATATTCCGCCAGACGCGCCGCCTGGCAAATAGCCGTAAAGTGTATGGCCGGGTTGCATGCCATCGCAGTACTCGGAAATCAGCTCGTTCAGGGTAATACCTGTTGGGGCCAGGTGAACGCCGGGTTTTTTCACGCGTCCTGACACAGAATATGACCGTAGACCACTTCGCCCGTGGCGACCCTGTTTGGAGAACCAGCCGGCCCCTTTTTCAAGGATGGTGGGTACCCAGTACAAGGTTTCAAAGTTGTGAACCAGTGTGGGTTTGTTGAACAAACCCACTTGAGCCACGTAAGGCGGGCGTAGTCTTGGTAATCCACGTTTGCCTTCAATCGACTCCAGCATGGCCGATTCTTCACCGCAAATGTAGGCGCCTGCACCACGACGAAGTTCAATGGCGGGCATGTTGCTTATCGGCGGTTTGGCTTTCAGAAGGGCCAGTTCGTTTTGCAGCATGGCCCGGCAGGCGTGGTATTCGTCGCGCAGGTAAATGTAAATGGCGCTGGCTTGAACGGCCCAAGCGGCAATCAGCATGCCCTCCAAAAATTGATGTGGGTTGTGTTCAAGGTAGCTTCGGTCTTTGAAAGTACCGGGTTCGCCTTCATCAATGTTCACAGCCATCAAACGAGGTGCGTGTTGCTCGCGCACAATGGCCCACTTCTTACCGGCTGGAAAACCCGCGCCACCCAGGCCGCGCAGGCCTGAATTCGAGAGCGTGTCGATGACCGATTCAACTGTGCGTGTCCCAGTTACACATTCGTGCAAAAGTTGATAACCCCCTGCGGCTTTGTATTGGGTCAAACCAGTGTGGCGCGTTGGCAAGGGCTTGGTGTGCTGACCGAACGCTGCTTCCATGATGTCATGATGATTGGCCCAGCCCATTTCATGCTGGCCCACAGCCGCAGCCGGGGCCTGCTCGCAACGCCCAATGCAGGGTACCGCTTGAACCCGCAGTGTGCTGCCCAGCAAGGCCGGCAATTGGTCGATCAGGCCCTGTGCACCTGCCATACAGCAAGCCGGGCCATTGCAAAGGCGCACAGTCAGGGTGTGGTTCCCCGAGCTTTTCGAATCGACCACATCAAAGTGGTGATAAAAAGTAGCCACTTCAAACACTTCGGTCTGTGACAGCTTCAGGCATTCAGCCAGCGCAGCGAGGTGAGTTTTTGGCAGGCAGCCGAGGTGGTCCTGCAGCAGGTGGAGGTATTCAATCAGCAGGTCGCGACGCAATGTTTCCCCGCCCAGAACGGCTAGGACTTCGGACATGCTGTGCGAATCAATTTGTCGACCTTTGGGCTTTTTGCGGTGTTGTTGCGCAAAGTCAACAGCAGTTGCAATCGGTATGATTGCTGGGTTCATCTTTTCTCCGCCTTCTGTTGTTCGCCCTATTAGGCCGTGATTGAACTTACACAGCCCTTTCTAGGACCAAGGGCTTGTGCTGAAGTTCATCGTAAACCTGTCTATCCAATTGCCGTTAGTGCATTCTGTCAACCCAAGTTTGCTGCGCTGCGGTAGCATCCTGTTCTTGAATCAGTTTTCGAAAAATGTGTATGAAAAACAAGCCTTTTGGCATTTTCCTGGCGTCCATGTTGACCTTGGTGTTGTCGGCCTGTGCCACGGTTGCACCGCCAGTGGCGCCCTTGCCTGAACCTGTACCTGCTGCCCAGGCGCAAGACCCAATTGCACCAAAAACCCGCGAGCCAGTGGTCGCTTTGGTGCTGGGGGGCGGCGGTGTGAAGGGCTTTGCCCATGTGGGTGTGATCAAGGTGCTGGAAAGCCACGGTATCAAACCCAGCATTGTGGTGGGTACCAGCGCGGGCAGCTTTGTAGGCGCTTTGTATGCCAGCGGCATGAATGCTTACACCTTGCAAAGCGTTGCTTTGGGCATGCAGGAAGCCGATATTCGCGACCTGACCTTGAGCAGTCAGGGGTTTCTGATAGGCGACAAATTGCAGCAGTATGTGAATACGCAAGTGAAGAATAAAGCCATTCATCAGTTCCCGATTCGTTTTGCAGCGGTGGCCACAGACCTTGAAAGCGGAGAAAAAGTGGCCTTTAACTACGGCAACGCCGGGCAGGCTGTGCGTGCATCGTGCAGCATCCCCAACGTATTTTTACCCACTCGAATTGGGAAGCGTCAGTTTGTGGACGGTGGATTGGTCAGCCCTGTGCCGGTGCTCACGGCCCGTGAAATGGGTGCTGATGTGGTGATTGCGGTGGATATTTCTGCCAAACCCCGCACTGGGGCTGGTGCCATGGGATGGTGGGGGTTGCTCGACCAGAGCATCAATATTCTGAGCCAACAGGCCATTCGTGCCGAGCTGGCCCGCGCCGATGTGGTGATACAACCCAGTGTGCAGCATGCGGATGCATTGAACCTGGACCAGCGCCACGAGTTTTTGCTGGAGGGCGAAAAAGTGGCGCAGAAGCTGGTCCCGAAAATTCAAGCGGCCATACAGGGAAGCCGTGAACGGCTGATGGCACAATCAAACCCGCAGGCACGGCTGTAATTTTTCGCAGTACAATGCCCTGATGACACAAGAAAAAACAGGGCATTCAGACATGGGTTCGCAGACGGACAAACCCACGATTTTGATCGCTGAAGACCACCCGATGATTTCAATCATGTTGGCCGACATGATTGATCAGCTGGTCAATCAAAGCGAGATCATTGTGGTGGAGAGCATGGAAAAAGCCAGAGGGGTTCAGGTCACCCCAGATTTGGTAATCGCTGACCTGGATCTACCCGACTCCAAAGGTGTAAGCACCATCAACACTTTCGCTGTGTTGTTTCCCCAGTGCCCAAAACTGATTTGCTCCGGTGTGCTGGACAAACATCTGGCGCGCGAGGCCGAGCGAGCTGGCTACTTTTATGTGAACAAGGCCAGCACCTACCCCGAGCTGCTGCGTGCCCTTCAAAACCTGTTGATACAGGCCGGTGTACTCGACGACGTACCCAAAGGCACGGAAAAGGCTGCCAACGAATATCATTCCAACATTTATGCCCCGGGGTCGGATAAACCGCTGACTTGGAAACAGGTGGAAATCATGCGCAAAACGGCAGAAGGTTTGTCAGCGAAAGAGGTTGCGCGGGAAATGGACATTAGCCCAGACACGGTGCGTGGGCACATCAAAGAGATATTCTTGCGGCTTGGCGCCAAAAACAAAGGTCAGGCTGTTGATATTTTCATTCGGGCGGAACGCAAGGCGCGTTTACTCGATTCTTGAACACCGCGATGGCTGGGGAGGCCAAGATGATCCATTTGATGCATTCCGTTCGGGCCTTGTTTGTGGCTTTGCTTGCGTTGATATTCGCTGGCACAGTGGCCGCGGCGGATTTAAGTGGCATTACCAGCAAAGAGGCTGTGACTGCGTTGCGCACCACCCTGAGCAAAGGGGCCGATTCAGCGGTGGGCAGTTTGGGCAAAACCGATGGTTTTTTGGGCAACCCGGCGGTGAGAATCAAGCTGCCGGAGTACCTGGAAAACAGCAGAGGCTTGTTGAAAATGGTGGGCATGGGTTCACAGCTGGACCAGATGGAGGTCAGCATGAACCGTGCAGCAGAAGCCGCAGTGCCTCAAGCGAAAGCCGTGTTGAAGAAAACGATACAAAACATGACGGTTGAAGACGCCAAACAGGTACTGAGTGGCGGTGACACCGCAGTGACAGATTTTTTTCGCAGCAAGACGCAAGCCGATTTGTACACCCAGCTTTTGCCGATTGTGAAGGGCAAAACCGCGCAGGTGGGTTTGGCACAGCAATACAATGCACTGGCCGAAAAGGGCAGCCGCTTTGGATTGGTGAAGGCTGAAGATGCCAATTTGGAGGGGTATGTCACCAACAAGGCGCTTGATGCGTTGTTTTTGATGGTGGCCGAAGAAGAGAAAGCGATTCGTGCCAATCCCGTTGCAGCTGGCAGTGCTGTGCTTAAGAAAGTGTTTGGGAGTTTGAAGTGAAAAGAATGACTCAATTGGCCGTAGTGTCTCCTGTGTGCCTTGGTGGCCTGTTCAGAACACCATGATCATGGTGACGAGGCTGGGCATGTGCATGATTCGCCTTCCGCTGTGGAGCAGGCGGCAACGCCCTCACAAGTTCAGGATGGCATCACGGTTCAAAACGCCTGGGTGCGCCCCACTGTGGGTGAGCAGGATGCAACCGGTGCGTATCTGACCATTACCAGTCAGGAACCGATTGCTTTGGTGGGTGTGGCCACGCCCGCTGCTGAAATTGCCGAAGTGCATGAAATGAAAATGGATGGCGACATCATGCGCATGCGTATGGCCGAACGCATTGAAATGAAAGCCGGTGAGCCGCTGGAACTGAAGCCGGGTGGCTACCATGTGATGTTGATGGCTTTGACTTCACCGATAGAGGCAGGTCAGGAAATTGAATTGAGCCTGCAATTTGAAAAAGCAGATGGCAGCAAAGTTGAAATGCCCGTGAAAGCCGTGGCGGGTCAAAACGCGGCAGGTGATCACCACAGCCATGGCGGCGGTGGTGATCACAAGCACTAAGGTCATCCAGCAGATTTAGAAAGCCAGTTTCACACCCACCAGCGCGGAGCGCCCGCCCAGCGGAGTGTAGCCGCGCACGGTGTTCAGCGTGGTGGCTGAGAATGCCAGTTCGTCGGTCAGGTTTTGCAGGTTGGCAAACACTTCACCACCTGAGCGGCCCCAAGTGAACGCCTTGCCGATTCTCAAGTTCACGAGTTCGTAACCTTCCACTTTGGTATCACCTGCACCAGCTTTGCTGTCGCTGACCCAGATCAGCTCCGGCGTGATGGTCCAGCCGGCTTGTGTGTAGGCTGCACTGGCGACCACACGTTGCGGGCTGATGCGCGGCAAATTGCCTCCCCCATCGGTGCGTTTTCCACGGATCAAGTCGTACTGAACTGCGGGCTGCAATTTGCCAGAACCCACTGCGTAGGCAGTTTGATAACCGAGCTCAATGCCTTGAAACTCAGCAGGTACCGCTGTGAAATCAAATACCTGAATGGGAGGCTCGCCCGGTTCAATGAACTGGGAATTGGCACCTGTACGCCCAATCAGGGCGATGTAATTGTTGTACCGGCTTGCAAACGCTGTGGCGTTGAACTTGGATTCGCCCCGTGCCCAAGTGCTGGTTAATTCGAGGTGACGGCCGCGTTCCTCTTGCAAATTCGGATTGCCTTTCTCGTAAGCGTCTGTGGCCACATGCACGCCGTCGGCATACAACTCGAAGCTGGAGGGCGCACGCTCCACCCGAGACACCGAACCACCCAGCGACCAGCCATTGCCTATGGGCGCAGTGTAACCCAGTGAGAAAGAGCTGGGAGTAAAACTGCGGTTGATGGCAGGACCCGCATCTACACCGGCACCCGCCACCGGGCCATTCAAGGGCGATAAGCCACTGGTGGCTGCATTCACATCCACTTGGTCACCACGCAGACCGAATTCGAACACTCCGCTATTTTCCTGTCCGCGGCTGGCGCGGAAGATGGTGAAGATGCCTGTCTGGTCGGTGCTGGTGCTGGGCACAAAGGCCTCATCACCGATGGCTGAAAAGTCGGTGCGTTCAAACTGTACGCCAGTGCTGGTGTTGAAATTCAAACCGGCAATGGAAAATGGCTGCAGGGCCACTTCCACGCGGCCGTCCACGCCATCGTTTACAAACAGGGTGGCGGGTGCACCATCTTCAAATTCCCGGTGTTGATAATCGGTTTTGGCCAGCCGGTATTTCACTTGCTTGAAGGCGGCGTTGTTGAAGTTTTGCTCGCCTTCCAGTGCGTAGCGCTCGCTTTCCATGCCAATGCGTACATCGAGCGATTTCGGAACACCGTATTCGTTGTTGTAACGTTCCGCGGATACGCCTATGTAGCCATTGCCGGTTTGGAACGAGGCTCCGATGGCTGCACCATCGGATTTCGAGGAGGAGTTTTGAACCCGGCTGCCCGTGACACCGTCGGGGTCGGTGAAGGTGGGGGTTTCAAGGTCGCGCGTGGTGCGCTTGAATCCATCGAGGTGAATGCTGACCCCCTGCCCCAAACCGGCATCCAGCTTAAAGCCACCCGCTGTTTGATCCGCAGCGCCACCGCCCAGCAAGTTAACCTCACCCTGAAGGCCTTGGACGGGCGTGCGTGCAATACGTTGGTCGACCAGATTGACTACACCGCCGACCGCATTGCCACCGTAGGCCAGTGCGGCGGGGCCACGAAGGATTTCAACCTGGTGCAGGGAAAATGGATCGACTGGCAAAGCGTGATCGAAGCTGAGTGCAGACACATCGACGGTGGCAGCAGAATTGCGCAGAATCTTGATGCGGTCTGAGTCTTGCCCACGCACAATCGGGCGGCTTGAGTTGGGGCCAAAGCCGGTGGTGGAAACGCCGGGCTCGTAACGCAATGCATCACCCAAGGTGCTGGCGCCACTGGCATTCAGCTCATCGGCTGTGATCACGGAAAAAGGTTTGGTGATGGATTCCGGCTGCTCGGCTGTGCCGGTGATCACAACGGATTCAAGGAGGGCTTCTTGGGCCAGGGCTTGGGTTTGGGCGATGAAAAGCACGCTGGCCAGCGCCACGGCACGGCGCTGAAATTGGGATTTGTTCATGTTGTTTCCTGAAATACAGCACGCCGCCTCCCAGCCCTGTTTTGACCACACAAGGGCTCGGAAAGCGACAAAAAAATAAAGGGGATTGTTTACTTCAGGAAAAACCGGGCGGATCGCGTACACGCACACGCTGTGCAAACAGTGTGTTGCGAGGTGTTTGAGTCGCAATATGTGGCTTGCCCAATTCGACCAGCACCGGCAAAGCGCAGCCTGTTGGTGGATTGGAAACCGCAGCCTGCGCATTGGCAAGCCCATCAAACAGCAAGCAAGAATGGAGAATATCGCTGGAAGCGCTGTGCCCATGTGCGTGTGAATGGCCGTATTGCGACTCGGCCTGCAGTGAGTCCCGGTGCTCAATGCTGTGGGCAAGCCCTGCCCATTGCGTGGCCAAAACGGCCAGCGCGATTAGCATGTGTTGGAGCCAGCGGATGCGCATCGGGGAGATCAATTCGATTAACTGCAATAAGTGTAGTTTAACAAACCTGTCAAGCGGGGCCAGCAATCAGTGCCCGGCTTTGCGGCGCATATTCTCCAGACGTTGGTCTTTCAAGGTCCAGATGTCACCGATCCAGGCTTTGAAACGGTTCTTGAACTCCAGATCGTTGCGGAAGTCGCCCGCGATCATGTCGGCTGGAATGGGCAGAATTTCGACATGCACTTGCATACGGGGTTGCTTTCCGCACAACCAGCTCCAGGTGATGTTTCCCTGGCTGGGCCCATACGCAATGGTGACATTCACCATGCCTGCGAACTGTTCGCCCATGGCGTTCAATGAGGCGGACAAGCCGCCATACTTGGGGCCCAGCAGGTGTGTGTAAGGCGATTTGGTTTTCGCTTTTTTGGCAGGTGTAAAGCGGGTTCCTTCCAGAAAGTTGATCACGGTGACCGGGCTTTCCTTGTACACGGCGCAGGCTTTGCGGGTGGTTTCCAGATCCTGGCTGGCCAAGGCCGGGTTGCGCGCGATGGCAGCGCGGCTGTGGCGCTTCATGAATGGGAAATCCATGGCCCAACACACGACACCCACAATCGGGACCCAGATCAGTTCTTTCTTCAGAAAGAACCGACCAAAAGGCGCATGGCCATGCAGTACGTCAAACAACACCACAATGTCGGCCCAGGCGGTGTGGTTGCTGATCACCAAATAGCTGCTGTGCGGTTTGAACTCGCCATGAATTTCGACCTGTCCTTGTTGGCCATGCAGCAGTTTGTACAGTTGCTTGTCTGAGCCAACCCACCAGGTTGCAATTTGTACACAGCAGTTCGAGGCCACGCGTTGCACCCTGTAAACCGGCACAAGGCGCAGCACGATGAAGGGGAACATCACGATGAACCAGAAAGTGATGCAAAGGCTCATCATGGTGACAGTGAGCACACCAACGACGGGTGCTGGAAGAATTTTGGACAGAGGCACTTTGGGAATCCAGGGCGGGTAGCTTTGCGGGCTGTTCAATCAAACAGCCCGGATCTTACCCCAGAAACCCTTAAACACCCAATAGGCCGGTGACCACATCCACGGGGTATATTCCTTGCGGGGTAATGCGGTTGGCACCATCTGCCACCTCGAATGTGGCGGACAGTCTTTCGGAGCCACCACGCTCGAGAATGGTGCTGACAGCCCAGTATTCGCAAGTGGTTTTATCCTCCGCCACGCGCAATATGCTGTAGCCGCGCTCGGTCACGTTCACGTGTTTAATGTGTGGGCTGGTCAGGCGAATGGCCTGAATGATCTGGTTGGGCAGATCAAGGCCCGGCGATGTCACAGAGGTGACCACGAATTCCGTGGCCACGCTACCCTGCCCGGTGACGGGATTGTAGCCGCCCACCGCATCAATCGGCTGATTGGGATTGTCGGTGATATCGGCCACCCAGGCGGTGTGCACATCGCCAGTCAAAATCACCACATTGTTGATTGCATCACCACCGTCGTCGCCTCGCAAGGCGTTGATGATGCGCTGGCGCTCGGCGCTGTAGCCGTCCCAAGCGTCGCCGTTCAGGCCCGATGGCGCAAGCAACTCACCGAGTTGTGCGGGGGCCGGGTTGTTTAAACCGGGTTTGATGATCCACTGGTGAAACACCACCTGGTTGCCGATCAGTTTCCACTGGGCTTGTGATCCCCGCATGCCGTTGATCAAAAAGTTGTATTGTTCCTCCCCGATCATGGTGCGGTCGGGCTGGCTGGCCACGCCATCGGTGGGGTTGACCGGTGTGGCGGCTTCCACGTCGCGGTCAAACAGGCGCGTGTCGAGCAAGAACAGATCCACCATGTCGCCAAACTGAACACGGCGGAAAATTTTGGTTTGGTTGCCGGGTTCAGGCAGGCGAATCGGCATCCATTCGTCGTAGGCACGTTGTGCAAAAGCCTTGCGTTCTTCCCACACACCTTCAGCTCCCTCGGTGTGGTTTTCTGCACCATCGCGGTAGGAGTTGTTGGTGGATTCGTGGTCGTCCCAAATGGTGATGAACGGGAAGCGCTCGTGAAGCTTTTGCAGGTCTTCGTCTCGCTTGTATTGGGCGTGACGGGTGCGATAGTCGGATAGCGTGATAATTTCCATCGCCGGTTCATACTCGCGGACATTGCCGTACTGGCCGTTGCCATACTCGTAAATGTAGTCACCCAAGTGGATGATGGCGTCGATGTCATCCCGTTCAGCCAGTTTGGCATATGCATTGAAAAAACCATGCGCCAGGCTGGAGCAACTCACCACACCAAAATTCAGCGGGCGCTTGTTGCCAGCGGCTGGCGTGGTACGCGTGCGGCCCACCGGGCTGGTTTTGCCGTTGCTGCGGAATTGATAGAAGTACACGGTGTCCTGGTCAAGCCCGTTGCAAATCAGCTTCACGGTGAAGTCTTGCGCGGCGGTGGTTTGAAAGTCCATCGACTTGACAAACATGGTCAGCGCTTCGTCCTTGAACACATCCACGCGACCACCCACGGTGCGGTTGGTGTTTTCAGGTGTAATGCGGGTCCACAGCACCACACTGTCAAAAGCGGGGTCGCCACTGGCTACGCTGTGCAAGAACTGCACATTCTGCGTGGGGGTTTCTTCGTTGGGATTGGTGCGACCATCGGTCAGAGCACTGGTATTGTCGCTTCCGCAGCCCTGTAAAAGGCCCAGGCCGCCAACACTGGCGGTGCCAAGACCCAAACCTTTCAGGAATGAGCGGCGGGTAATGCCCGGGCGTTTTTGAATTCGACTGCGTTTGCGGCGTGGACCTGACATGGCGAGTATTCCTGAAAGTTTTGAATTTGCTGCTTATGCGTTGGGCAGTGTTTTGGGGATCATTAGTTCATAGAGCATGCCCAGCCCAAGCCCATAGCCGCCTTGCAGGTTGGGGCCGCCTCGGTCGCTGGTGAAGTACATGCGCTTGCCATCGGGGCTGAATGCAATCCCCGCAATTTCGGACTGGTCTTGACCAACGATTTGCAACAGGGGAACCAGCACGCCATCCGGGTACACCACCACCACTTGCATGTCACCGCCGTCCTCGGCCACCAACACTTCACCAAATGGCGTCATCGTGATGTTGTCCACGCCCGACAGTATGTTGTTGGGTGCTTTGGCAGTCGTTAAGTCGTAAGCCACTTCAATGGTCTGATTGGTGGTATTCAGCATCCAAAGTCGTTCGTCGCCCTTGGTGGTGAAAAACACGCGGTCATTTTGGTACCAGACGCCTTCACCACCATCAAATGCTGTGGTTTCAGGCAAGCGGTTTTCCATTTGGGGTGCATTCGGATTGGCTGCGTTCACCCAGCTGTAGCGAACGGGGCCATTCAATGCATCGGCCACATCGCCCTCCACTTTCAATACTTGCAGCAGCCCTTGGTTCATGTTGGCGCGCTCGGCACCAGCGGGCCAGTCACCCGCGGTGGGAACCCAGCGGTAAAAGCGCCCATCCGGCATGTCCTCAGTCATGTAAAACACACGACGTTCGCTGTCGATAGCCACCGCCTCATGGCTGAATACACCCAGCGCCGGAAGCGGGCGTGCGGCTTGTATGCCAAATGGATCGCATTCCCACACCAGACCGGTCGGGATTTCTTCGCAGCTGAGCCAGGTCTTCCAAGGGGTTACCACGCCCGCGCAGTTGAATGTGGTGTTTCGCAAAATGCGGTAGCTGTCTTCAACAGTACCATCTGGCCCAAACACCAGCGCACTGGCGCCACCGAGGCCGGGTACCAGTGTTTCGATCGGATTGGTCAGCGGGGCCAGCTGCGGAACCTGAAATCCAATTGTGCCCACGCCGGGAACCTCGCTGTTGGAGCAGTAAATCCAGCCACCATCTTCACGGGGAACCACACCGCCGCCGTCGTTGAAGATATGCCAGGGTGTTGCGCCGGCCGCTGGCGGCAAACTGTTGATGGCCACTACGCGGGTTGAAAAACCGGCCGCAGTGCGAACTCCATTGGCATCGGGTTCACCCAAGGGTCCTATGTTTCGGAATCGAAACTGGTTATTGCTGAGCGCAGTGCCGCCAAACCGGTTGGTTTCAGAAGCTCCCACACGCCCCCCAGTCGACCCCAGTGGATTGTCGGAACTGCCGCAGCCGGCCATCCAAGGCAGTACACTGGCGCTGGCGCCATACAAAAATGTTTTAAGCAGATTGCGTCGGCGAACGCTGGAAGGCAAAGCGGGTGAAAACGACATGGCGGGCATCCAGATTGAACAGCATCAAGATGTAATACCCGCCAAACCGAATTTTGGTTTCCGAAGCCATCTTCAGTGTGACGCGTCATTGATCTGTCACACTGAATTGCAGCCCTTCAGGTTTTGAAATAAGACACGGCCCGATGCAAGTCTTCAGACATGCTTTCCACCTGGCGGGATTGCCCCTCCAGTTGCATGCTGGCCAATTTCAGTTGTTCCGACAATGCCGAGATGTCGCTAACCCGCTCAGAGATATCCGCACTGGCGGCCTCTTGTTCTTTGGTCGAGTTGGCCACGGCCAGCGCATATTCAACAGATTGCTCAAAGTGATGAACAATTTCCTGAAGGCCACCCATGAGCTTGTCGGCGTACTGCATGTTTTCGCTCATGTGTTCACCCACCTGCTCTACCGACTTGTTGGAACGTTCGGAGTAGGTACAAATTTCACCGATCAGTGTGCGAATTTCATCGGTCGCCGTGGCGGTGTTTTGTGCCAGGGTACGTACTTCATCCGCGACCACGGCAAAGCCACGCCCCTGTTCTCCGGCGCGGGCTGCTTCAATGGCGGCATTCAAGGCCAACAGGTTGGTTTGCTGGGCAATGCCCTGTATCACGGACACGATGCCATTGATTCGGTCAGAGCGTTCTACAAGCCCGGCAATTTCCTGTGTGGTGGTTTGCATTTGACTTGCCATGTCATTCATTTTGCCTTGCAGGGTTTGCATCAAAGCCATGCCACTTTTGGCTGTATCCGCTGACAACTTGGCCTGAACCTCGGTTTTGTGGGCGTAATCTGAAATTGACTTGGCGCTGGTGCTCATCTGTTCTACGCTGACTGCCGTGGCATTGGAACTGTCCGCTTGTTTTTCAGCTGAACCTGACAAACCTGACGCCACATTCACCAGTTCGCTTGAAGCGGTTTTGAACGTGCTGCAGGCCTGAGACACCTGGTTGATGATCTCCCGCAGACGCACTTGCAACTGTTGCATGCCGTCCATCAGTGAGCCACTTTCGCATTTCGGAACAGACTGAGTCAGGTTACCTTGCGCCATGGTGGCCACAACATTGAGCGCCTTGGCGGGTTCGCCACCGATTTGCTTGCGCAGCGATGCAGCCACCAAGCCCACGGTGATACCGCACAACAGCACAATAGCGATACACACGATTCCGATGGTGATCAGGGCATTCTGGAATACGGAATCGCCTTGGACCACTGCAGCCTCCATGGTGCTTTTCACGCTTGAGTTCAAGGCATTCATGGTGTTGTCAATCTTCTGTTCCAGGGGGTCTCCTTCGCCCAGCAACATCAAAGTGGCGGCCTGTACTTCGCCCAACTCGGATTGTTCAATCACTTTTTGGTACACCGCGTGTAAGGCCGTATTGTCGGTGTTGATCGTTTCGATCAAGCCGCGAGTTTCACCCACGTGTGCGCTGGCCAGCATGCTTTGACCCAGTGAATCAATTTCAGAATCCAGCGCCAGCATGCGTGATTTGGCTAGATCGAACCGCTCCTGCTCATCGGCAAGAATCACATTGCGGGCCTCACGTGCCAACAAGGCAGATTTACTGCCCAGATTGGACACTTGGCTTAACAGAGAAACCTGTTTATCTGTGTTTTCCTGATTGAACTGGTTCAGGGCATGAATTTGATAAACCGCAAACACGCTCAATGCGAGCAAGGCCGCAATGGGTATGCCCATGACAATACCGAGCCGAACATTCAGGCTGGTATTGATGATTTTGTTCATAAAAGTGGAAGCCATAATTGCCTGCTCATGGTAGGGCTTGAATGTTCACGCCAATGGTCAAGGTACCAATCGCCTTGCCACCATCCATGACGGGCACTGAAACCTGCGAAACCACTGCACCGGAGCTCTCGTCTTTCTTGGCACGGGCAACATAGTCGTCGCCTTTGCCGTCGGCCCAGGCTTTCACAAATTTGGGCTCATCACCCTGCCAATAGTCCGAAGTCATCGAGCTGATGGCCACGTTGGCACCCTGGTTGTCGGTCAAGATGGTTTCAGTGAAATAGGGTTTCGCTTTTTCTGCGGCCAGCAGGGCTTTCGACACCGGGCTTTCCATCATCGCTTTGGCCTCCGGCAAACCGCCCGATGCAGCAATCCATTTGCTGTCCATGGCCTTGATCGCGTCCAGTGTCAGGCCTTTTCCGTTTTGGGCTTTGACAGCTGCGATTACCTCGGGTTTGGCGGCGATTGCCTTGATTTCGGGCAGTACATCGTTGGCGGTGCCCGCAAAAACACTGCTGCCTGTGGTCAGAATGAAAGCGGCCAAGCTGGCCTTTGCGAGAGACTGGAATCGTTTCATGTGCTGTGCTCCATGAGATTGAGCGTGGGTCTCAATCGGTTGATTGTTAAATTTTTTCCTCCATACGGGGGATGTATCTAGGTTAAGGATTTGATTCTCAATGCAATTAGTTAATAAGCAGTGGGAATAGGCCTTACTAAAATTCGTTGGTCTATTTGGAGGGGGATGTTAGGGTAAACCCTTGCATCTGTTCAAGGCTTGACGCAACAGTTGCGTAGAACAAGGGTTGGCGCTATGTTTAGCTTGGTAACAACTGTTGCGCAAACAAAAAAGGGGAAAAAATGAAAAAATTGATGCTTGCTGCTTCTGCAGCTGTTGTATTGGCCGGTTGTGCTGCTGGTGGTATGTTTGGCCCAGCTCCGAAAGACGGTGAACTGGCTCAGCCCACTGATTACAAATCCTGGCCTGTATTCCTGGCCGGTATTGAAAAGCCCACTGGCCACATTCGTGACATTTACATCAACCCTACTGGCGCTGCTGCTAAAAAGGGCGAAGCCTTTGCCAACGGTACAGTGAGCGTGATGGAAATTTACAAAGCCACCAAAACCGGCGACAAAATGACCAAAGCTGGCCTTGAAAAAGTGTTTGTCATGTACAAGGGCAACAACTGGGGCAGCACTGCTCCGGAAGGCATGAAGACCGGCGATTGGGTATATGCAGCGTTTGAACCCAATGGTCAGCCTGCCAAGGTGGATTACGCCACCTGCCGCGGTTGCCACCTGCCGCTGGCCGACAAAGACTACATTTTCCACTACGACAAATATTTTGACACACGCAAGAGCGCCCAGATTCTGGACGGTCATGCTGGCAAAGTAGCCATGTCTGTTGAAGAAGCCCACTTGGCCGCCGTGGTTACCAAGTAATTCAACAGCACTTTTCGTACAATAAAAGCCACCCGATTTTGGGTGGCTTTTTTGTTGGGATATCCAATGCGTACTGTCCGTTTCATTTTGTATGCCTTGTGTGCATCTGCATTGGTAGGCATAGGCGCACTGGTTTTCATGTTGAAGTCGCACCCCACAGTTGAATTTCCGCAGCCGCTGCAACAAAAGTCTGCCAACGGGTTGCGAACCTTGTTCCTGGGAACGTCATCCATGGCATGGACCGATGGGCAAACCACCTGGCTGGTGGACGGTTTCTTCTCGCGTCAACCTTTGTCCAAGGTCGCATTGACTCGCTTGAACGTTGATAATTCGCAGGTGAGGGCGGTTGCTGCAGCCATGTTCAAGCGTCTGAACATGCCCAGCGTACTGGGCGGCATCGTCGTAGCGCACTCTCATTACGACCATTCCATGGACGCGCCGTTTCTGGCCAAAGAATACGGTGCAAAGGTAGTGGGTTCCGAATCCACTTCGCAGATTGCCAAAGGTCAAGATCTGCCGTCGACTCAGATTGAGGTGTTGCAAGGTGGTGGCCAGGTAAAGTTTGGCGAATTTGAAGTTCGGCTGATTCAGTCAGCCCATGCACCCACAGGTTTTACGGGTGGGTTCAACACGAAGCCGGTGTTTCTTCCGGCCCATGCCCTGCAGTTCAAAGAGGGAATCAGTTACTCCTTCGTGGTATCCCACCCTGGCCTGGGGCCTGGCCCGTTTGCACTCATTCAACCCAGTGCAGGTTTTGTCGAAGGTCAAAATAAAGGCTTCTCGGTAAAACATGTGTTTTTGGGAATGGGGGGTTTGGGCAAGTTAAGCTATGCGTACATCGAGAACTATTGGCGTGAAATGGTGTTGGTTCCCGGGGCCACACATGTGTACCTGATTCACTGGGATGATTTCACCCAACCCTTGATGAAACAGGGCGAGCCGTTGGCCTTGAAACCCATGCCCAAGTTGCTGGATGACTTTCCGAGATCTCTTGAATTGTTAAAGATGTTTTCAGAACGAGATGGTGTGTCACTTCATGTGTTGAATTCATGGGAGATGGTTTATTTTTAACCACACTGGAATTCTTATTTAAGCGCATACTGGATCCGCATGCTGTGTGGCATGAGCCATGAGCATTAGCCGCAGAAGCGTAGCGAACATGTCAAAACCCAGCGGTGTGACCACCCAAATCAACAAAAAGAATTTTGCCGATCTGTTTCACAACGAGGTCACGGCCTGGCTGGTTTTGGCCTTGTCGGTTGTCATCACGGCACTTGGCTGGTGGCTGTCCAGCGAAGCCATTGAGAAACGCGCCAATGATCGTTTTTCATTCGAGGTTCGAGATGCCCAAGAACGTATCCAGGGCCGCATCCAACAGTATCAACAGTTGTTGCGTGGTGGCGTCGCGTTCTTTGATGCGCACACCATGGTCAATCGTGATCACTGGCGCGTGTATGTGGCGTCGCTGAACTTGCAGCGTGAGCTGCCTGGAGTGCAAGGCTTTGCTTTTGCCGAACATGTGTCACCAGATGCTTTAGCGCAATACGAAAACCGCATTCGTGCTGAGGGATTTCCAGATTATTCAGTCAGCCCTCCTGGTGAACGCGAGGTTTATTTTCCCATCACCCTGATCGAGCCGTTTGATGAACGCAATCAGCGGGCTTTTGGTTTTGACATGTTTTCCGAACCCATACGCCGCGAGGCCATGCAGCGTGCCATGGAGACGGGTCAAGCCACTGTATCGGGTTTGGTGCAGTTAAAGCAGGGTGATGGAAAAAGCCCGGCAGCGGGTTTCCTGATTTATCTGCCAGTGTATAAAACTGGCGTGGATTTGAACTCCGTGGATTCCCGCCGCCAGGCGATTCGAGGCTTTGTGTTCAGCCCCTTTTTTGCGTCTGATTTGATGCAAAACGTGTTAGGCAACGAAAAAATACCCCTTCACTTTGAATTGTACGACAGCGAGAATATGGCGCCCGAATCGCTGATTTACGATTCTGCTGGGGGTGTTGAAAGTCCGGTCGAATCTCGTTTGTTCGGCCACTCGCATGCGGTGACTGTGCCTGTGGAGCTGTCTGGACGAACCTGGACTGTCCATTTTGAAAGTACGCCTGATTTTGATCGGGACGTTCACAATTCCCTGCCGAATCTCATTCTGTTTGCCGGCGGTGCGATTGACGTGATGCTTTTTCTCACCATCTACTCCTTGGTGCAACAGCGCAGGCGGCAAAGTGCAAGCAAAGCGAAAAGCCAGTTTCTGGCCAACATGAGCCATGAAATCCGCACACCGCTGAATGCAATTCTCGGTTTCAACACCCTGCTCGGAGAGCAGCTGAAAGATACCCAATCCAAGGAATATGTGACACAGATTCAGGAGGCTTCTGAGCAGTTGCTAGGGATGGTTGAAGATGTATTGAGCTTCTCCCAGATCGAAGCGGGCTCAATCCGGATCGAGAACATCGAATTTGATTTGCACGACAGAGTACGCAAAACCTTGCGCCTGTTCACCGCAAAAGCGCAACACAAGGGTGTCGCACTTGAGCTTGAAATTGACTCGATGACGCCTTTGAGGGTGAAAAGTGACCCAGCGCGATACAGCCAGGTGTTGTCAAACCTGCTAGACAATGCAATCAAGTTTTCTGACCGTGGTGTCGTGCGCGTCAAAGTTCAGGTCGACCGGCTGGACACACAAGAAGCCGTGATTCGAACAGAAATTCACGATCAGGGCATTGGCTTTGATATCAAGGAGTTTGAGCGCCTGACCCGCCCCTTTGAGCAGGCAGACAACACTGCGACCCGTCGCTTCGGCGGCAGCGGTTTGGGTCTGGCGATTTGCAAGCGGTTGACCGAGTTAATGGGTGGTGAGTTGTTCGTGACCTCTGTGCCACAGGTGGGCAGCACATTCGGTTTCACCTTGCGGGTTCAAACTGTATTTGCCCATGCTGATGCTGCCACCGCAGGGTTGTCCTCCGAGGCCGTGTCGCTTCAGGGTAAAAAGATCCTGGTGGTAGAAGACAACAAGCTGAACCAACACGTCATCAAAGCCCTGCTGTCGAAAATGCAGGCCGATGTACTGCTGGTTGACAATGGGCAAATGGCTGTTGATGCAGTGCTGGTCGATTCATCGATTGACCTTGTTTTGATGGATATTCACATGCCCGTAATGAACGGAATTGACGCTGCCGTCGCAATACGCCAGTTGCCTGGTCCGGCCAGTCGTTTGCCGATAGTAGCCCTGACTGCAGGAGCCCTGCCTGAAGATGAACAGGCCTGTATGGAAGCCGGCATGAACGAATTTTTAAGCAAACCAGTGGACGTGCCCAAGTTGCGGCAGGTGTTGGCTCGACAATTATCAGCTGCGCACTGAAAACACAAACATGCCGACCAGCATGGCCGCAATAAAAATCAGGCCATCCGTGGCCAAACTGGCTGCAGCGACCACTGCGGGACCCGGACAAAAACCGCCAACACCCCAACCGGCACCGAACAGCACAGCACCAAGCAACAGGTTTTTGTCGATGCGGGTGTTGGTGGGCAAATTCATCGGCAGGCCCATCAGGCTGTTTTTCAATCGCTTCGCCAACAAAAACCCAGGCAACCCGAGGGCAATTGCTCCGCCCATGACAAACATCAGCGAGGGGTCCCAAGGCATGGATAAATCAAGAAATCCGATCACCTTGGCCGGGTTGGCCATGCCCGAGATGATCAAGCCCCAACCAAACACCAACCCTGCCAAACCACTGGCCAATGCAAAACCAATCTTGTTGTTCTTCACGATGTTTGCTCCTCAAACTGCATGCATGATCACCGAGGCCACCACGAAACCTGTGACCATGAAAACACCCGTGGCCGCCAATGACCTCAATGACAGCCTCGAGAGGCCGCAGACACCATGTCCACTGGTGCAGCCCGAGCCCAGCCTTGTGCCATAGCCCACCAAAAGGCCCGCAACAATCAAGGCCACTGTGCCGCGTGGGCTTTCAAATTCGAAGCTGCCCACGACTGCTTGGTAAAGCCAGGGTGCAGCGGCCATGCCCAGCACGAAGGTAAGCCGCCACAGCGTTTCACCATGTTGCGGTTTTAGCAAACCACCCACAATGCCGCTGATGCCAGCCACTCGGCCAGTCAACAGGATCAGCATGACTGCTGACAGGCCAATCAATAACCCGCCAAGCAAAGCTGGATAAGGTGCAAAGGCTTCCCAATTGACAGTCAACATGAGGTACTCGTTTAAATATGATTGGACGCTCATATTAGCATGGCCAAAAAATAATCACCAGATTGAGTGTGAGTTACAATGCGGCGTCTGTCTTGCAGCTCACACAACGCCATGCCCTGTTCGGAATCCACTTCCAAAGCCCAATTGACTGAGGCCAGCCCTGCACCTTCGGTTGCCGTGATTGGCGCCGGCATTGCAGGCAGCAGTGTGGCCCTTGCGCTTTGCAAGCTGGGTGTGCAGGTGCATCTGTATGACTGCGCAAGCGGGCCCGCAGCGGGTGCCTCTGGCAACTGGGTGGGTGCATTTCACCCCCACATCACCCGTGGTGATTCGCCTTTGTCGCAATTGACGCGTTTGGGGTTTGAGCACACTGTTCAGGCACTCAAAAATTTGACCGAACAAGGTTTGCTGGCAAAGGGTGCTGATTGGGACACGCCAGGACACCTGCAAACCCTACCCCCCGAGGAAGCGGACCGCGCGCGGGAAACCCTGGCCCTGTTGAATTTCCCACAAACATTGGTGCAGTGGGCGCAGCCCAACTCGCTTTTGCCCACCCCCCTGGGCGGTCTGTTTTTCCCGCAAGGTGGCTGGGTGAAACCAGCGCGTTGGGTAGAGGCCAATCTGCAGGCCTGTGGTGATCTGCTTTGTACCCATTACAACAGCACAATTAATGACATCGGCCCGTTGCGGGAACAGTACTCGGCAGTGGTCGTTTGTGTGGCCGAAAACGCACTGGAATTGGTACCGATCCCTGGTGCCCGCGCCAATGCCGTGAAAGGCCAAATCAGCAAACTTCGGTGTGCAGTAAAACCCGGTGTCGTGTTGTCGGGTGAAAGTTACGCGATTGCTCCAGCAGCAGAAGACTGGTTGGTGTTGGGGGCCACTTACGAGCGACCCGTATTGCACCTGAACCCCACTGCAGAAGCCGATGAGTTGAACATTGCCCGGTTCAAGGCAGCATTTCCTGATTTACCTCTTGGAGAGTGGCTTGATCACCGTTGCGCCGTGCGATCTGTTTGGCATGATCGCTTGCCCGCCATCGGCCCGGTACCGAATATGCCAGGGGTGTACATGAGCACTGGCTTTGGGTCGCGTGGATTGCTGTGGGCGGCTTTGGGCGGGTGTGTGGTGGCTGACTACTTCAAGGGCAGCCCAATCGAGTCGAAACTCTTGAAAAAAATTACGCCCCGCGCTGCGAAGGCGTAATTCCGATTCGAATCAAGACGCTTCTTTGGCGGTTTTGGTTTTGGCTGTGGCTTTTGCCGCTGGCTTGGCGGCGGTTTTGCTTTTGCTTGCGCCTGGCTTTTTCTCGGCCTTCGCCTCAAATTCAAAACCAATCGCACCATCGGGCTTCTTGACCAGAAAGGCCTTGAATGCGCGGCGGGTTTTCGACGAGACAAACCGTGTCAGCAAATCAGTTTTACCGTCGAGCAACAACTTTTCCATTTGTTCGCGATCAATGGGTTGTTGCAGGATCACCTTGCCTGAGCGGAAGTCACAGCTTTTGCTCGGCCCGACTGATTTTTCGCACACATAACTGGTGGCCTGTTCATACACATTGGATGCACATTTGGGGCAAGGCCCCAGCCGGGTTTCGCCCGAGAAGTCGACGGGTTCGCCATTGTCATCGTCTTTGGCCTGACCAAAATCGAACTCCAGTTTGTGCTCATCCGTCAGCTTGAGCACGGCAGCAAATGGCCGCCCCATCTTGCTGCGGAAACCATCGAGCATTGGCAACTCACGGTCTTGCAACAGCTTTTCAACTTCAGCCACCTCAAATTGACGACCGCCCGGTACCTTGGAAATCGAGAAATCACATTTTGTGCATGCGAAACGGCGGTAGTTTTCTTTCACCACGCTGCCACAGTTCGGGCACGGCGTCACGAGTGTGGCGTAATCGCCAGGAATGGTCTCTTCTGTGTAGTTTTTCGCACGATCAACAATGTTCTGCGTGATCTTCGCGATTTCCTGCATGAATTGTTCGCGTGAGAGCTCACCCTTCTCCATCAAGGAAAGTTTGTATTCCCACTCGCCAGTCAACTCCGGCATGGTCAGTTCTTCAACATCCAGACCGCGCAGCAGGGTCAGCAGCTGAAATGCCTTGGCGGTGGGCACCAATGCGCGTTCTTCACGCACCAGGTATTTTTCGTTGATCAAACCTTCAATCGTCGCCGCACGCGTGGCTGGTGTACCCAAGCCTTTCGTACCCATGGCATCGCGCAGTTCATCGTCATCGACCAATTTGCCGGCACCTTCCATGGCGGAAAGCAAAGTGGCTTCACTGTAGCGTGCGGGTGGTTTTGTGCTCAGAGTGTGTACATCGATTTCATCGGTGCTTACCTTTTCACCGGCATCCACGGCGACAAGGCTGTCATCGCCGGCAACCGCGGCTGCGCGACCGTAGATGGCCAGCCAGCCCGGTTTCACCAGCACCTTTCCTTCGGTTTTGAAGGGATGGCCCTCAACAGTGGTAATGCGTGTGGTGACGTTGAACTCGGCGGGCGGGAAAAACACTGCCAGAAAACGTTTCACAACCAGGTCGTACAACTTGGCTTCAGGTTCGCTCAGGTTTTTCGGCACTTGCAAGGTAGGAATGATCGCAAAGTGGTCTGAAATCTTGCTGTTGTCGAACACCCGTTTGTTGGGTTTGACCCAGTTGTTTTTCAGAATTTGTTCGCAGAATGGGCCATATGCCCCTGCAATATGACCTGAATCCAGACCTACAAAGCTTTTCAACGTTTGGTTCACTGTGCCCATGTAATCTTCGGGCAACGCTTTTGAATCCGTACGCGGGTAAGTGAGGACCTTGTGTTTTTCATACAGCGCTTGGGCCAGGCCCAGGGTGTTCTTCGCCGAAAAGCCAAAACGGCTGTTGGCTTCACGTTGAAGGCTGGTCAAATCAAACAACTGGGGCGCAATTTGTGTGGTGGGTTTGCTTTCCTCTTCCACCGTACCTTGTTTGCCATCACAGGCGGCCACAATGGCCTTGGCCTTCGCTTCATCCCACAGTCGGTCTGCGCGTTGCTCGGGGTCTTCCGCTTTTTTGAAGTCGCGGTCAAACCACTTGCCTTCATAGGCACCGGCTTTCGCACCAAAGCTGGCGCGAATCTCGAAGTATGTGCGTGGTACAAACTTGCGGATTTTTTCTTCGCGTTCCACAACAATGGCCAGTGTGGGCGTTTGAACACGACCCACAGTGGTCAGGTAAAAGCCGCCTTCCTTGCTGTTGAAGGCGGTCATCGCGCGCGTGCCATTGATACCCACCAACCAGTCGGCTTCTGAGCGGCAACGCGCGGCATCCGCCAGTGGCATCATTTCAGCATCGCTGCGCAAGTTTGAGAACGCCTGGCGAATGGCGGCGGGTGTCATGGATTGCAGCCACAGGCGTTCCACTGGTTTGTTGCATTTCGCGTATTGCGCAATCAAGCGGAAAATCAGTTCACCTTCCCGTCCAGCGTCACAGGCGTTAATCAAACCGACCACATCCTTGCGTTTGATCAGCTTGTTCAATACTTTCAGTCGCGACTCTGTTTTCGCAATCGGGTTCAGGTCGAAGTGAGTTGGCAACACCGGCAAATTGGCAAAACTCCATTTGCCACGCTTCACCTCAAATTCATCAGGCGCCTTGATCTCCACCAAATGACCTACGGCCGATGACAGCACATACTCGTCGCTTTCAAAGTAATCGTCGTGTTTGGTGAAACCCCCCAGAGAGCGCGCAATGTCGGCGGCCACAGAGGGTTTTTCCGCGATGATCAGTTTTTTGGGGTTTTCGCTACTCAATTGGTCCAACTCGTCGGTGTGTGTAATTTCAAGGCCTTGTGCGCCGAAGTGTAAGTGTCAGGGCTTCAACAAATCAAGGCTTTCTCTAGAATCTTGTTCTCCGTTGTTGAAATCGCCTTTTTTAAAATACACCATTTGCACGCACCCAGCGGTTCCCGCTTTCACCCAGCACCAGCCCCAGCAACTCCAGTTCAGTGAGCACGGCGAGTGTGTCTTCCGAGCCCAAACCCAATTGTTGGGCCAATGTGTCGGTGTGCACCGGGTCATGCCCAAGGCATTGCAACACTCGGCCCAACTCCTCATCCTGTAAGGCACCAGTGTCCATGGTGCAGGTCATTTCGGTGTGGCAATCGCTGTCATCTTCTTGCAACACGCAGGCATGTTTGAACTCTGGCAGGCAGGCTTGCGCCTCTTCCATCAACTCTTGGGCTGTTTCGGTCAGTAAAGCCCCTTTCTTGATCATGTCATGACAGCCTTTGCTTTGGCTGCTGTGAATGGAACCTGGAATGGCACCCACTGGCCGCCCCAGTTCACTGGCGACTCTTGCTGTGATCAGGGAACCTGAACGCATGGCTGCTTCGACGACCAGCAGTGCATCGGCCAAGCCGGCAATGATGCGGTTTCGACGGGGGAAGAATCCAGCTTGAGGCGCAGTACCGGGTGGGTATTCCGACAGCACCAAACCGCCCTGCTCAATAATTTGCCGTTTAAGGGCGGCGTGGTGCTTGGGGTATACTTCGTCCGGCCCGCAACCCAGCACGGCGATGGTGCCCCCTTGAGCTTGAAGCGCCCCTGCGTGCGCCGCACCGTCAATGCCTTCGGCCAGGCCGCTTACAACAACCCATCGGGCTTGCGCAAACGCCTTGCCAAAGCCCTGTGCATTGCCTAAACCGGTGCGCGTGGCGCTCCTGCTGCCTACAATCGCAATGCTTCGGGTTGTCAGCAAATCCAGGCGGCCATCACCGAACAGGATCAGGGGTGGGTCTTTCAGTGCAAGCAAACCCTGTGGGTAAGCAGGGCTGTGAATCCCTACCCAAAACCGTTTGTCGCTTTGCAACAACCATGCGCTGGCCAGTGCATGCCAAAGCCGAACTGCTTCGCAGGGGGCGGGTAAACCGCAGCGGGGGCCTTGTTGCGCCAATTCGTAGCGTGCACGCGCTTTGATCGTGGTGTTGTATGCCAGGTTCATGGCGATGAGCAGCTCACTCATGCAAGAAGCCAGACAACAAGTAATGGAATTTGCGAACTATTTTTGCCACAGAAGGTATATCCTTTTAAGTGTTGACTGTGAAGGTTTTTTGAAAGCATGGCTTTACTCCCAATTTTGCGTTATCCGGATCCGCGCTTGAAAACGGTTGCCACCCCCGTCACCCGGTTTGATGACGCGCTTGTCAAGCTGACCCAAGACATGGCAGAAACCATGTACGACGCGCCTGGCGTGGGTTTGGCCGCAACGCAGGTGAATGTGCACAAGCGAATCATCGTGATCGATGTCACTGATGACAAATCAGGCCTGACCGTATTCATCAACCCCGAAATCATCGATGCCAGCAAAGAATGCAAGGTCTACGAAGAAGGTTGCCTGTCCGTGCCCGGCATTTACGAGAAGGTGGAGCGCCCCGACACCGTGAAGGTCCGCGCTCAGAATGTGAAAGGCGAATGGTTTGAGATTGACTGCGACGAACTGCTTGCCGTGTGCATTCAGCATGAAATTGATCACCTGAACGGCAAGGTGTTTGTCGAATACCTTTCGCAGCTGAAGCAAACCCGCATCAAAACCAAGATGAAGAAGCAAGAAAAGCTTCAAACCGCTTGATTGCCCAACCCCCCATGAATCGAACCCTGAATGTGGGTTTCGCAGGCACGCCCGAGTTTGCTCGGGTGGCGCTTGAGAAACTGATTGCGGCCGGTTATCCCGTGCATCTGGTGTTGACCCAGCCTGATCGCCCTGCCGGCCGCGGCATGAAACTGCAGGCATCCCCTGTCAAACAACTGGCGCAGCAACATGGCATTCCTGTTTTGCAACCCGTTAGCCTGAAAAAAAGGCGACGAAGCCCAACAGGCCTTGCTGGCCTTGAAAACTGCGGTGCATGGCCAGCCTCTGGATGTGTTGATTGTGGCTGCGTACGGCCTGATACTGCCGCAAACCGTGCTGGATGCGCCCCGTTTGGGTTGCTTGAACATTCATGGCAGTCTGTTGCCGCGCTGGCGTGGCGCCGCACCCATTCAGCGCTGTATCGAGGCAGGTGATGCTGAAACCGGCGTGTGCATCATGCAGATGGAGGCAGGGTTGGACACCGGCCCGGTGCGCCTGTGGCGAGCCTTGCAGATTGAACACACCGACACTGCGTCTACCTTGCACGACAAACTGGCCACACTGGGCGGTGATTTGTTGGTGGAGGCTCTGGATTCCCTTCAAGTGGCAACACTGCCCCTGGTTCCACAACCTGATGTCGGAGTGACCTACGCCGAGAAAATCACAAAAGCGGAGGGCGTGATCAACTGGCACTGCAGCGCTGTGGAACTTCAGCGTACACTGCGTGCCTTCGATCCTTTTCCCGGTGCGAACACGGTGTGGGGCGGTGAAGCCCTGAAGTGTTTTGATCCCGAAACGGTCGCCTTGGCTGGCTTGATGGGTAACCCGGGTGAAGTGTTGTCCGTTGGTTCAGCTGGCATTGAAGTGCAATGCGGGCAGGGTGTGTTGCGTATTCGAACCCTTCAGAAGGCCGGCAGTAAACGTCAGCCTGCGCAGCAGGTGGCACAGGCTTTGGGTTTGCAGGCCGGAAACCAATTGGGCGCATTGGTCTCCAATTAGGCGAAGGGACTCGCGCGAATCTTGAAATTTCGCAAAAAAACCCTACTTTCGAGTTGTCGAATCAACGGGCCGCAGATCGGCCAAGGTGAGTAAGATCATGTTTAACTGGATGAAAACATTCATGTTGATGGCGGCCATTACCGCCCTGTTCGTGGTGCTGGGCGGCATGATGGGAGGCCGTGGCGGCATGTTGTTGGCCTTGGGTTTTGCACTGGCGATGAACTTCGGAGCCTATTGGTTTTCCGACAAAATGGTTTTGCGCATGTACAAAGCCAAGGAAGTGGATGCCAGCAATGCGCCAGAGTTTTACAATATGGTGGCTGAACTTGCACAGCGCGCAGACATGCCGATGCCGCGCGTTTACCTGATCAACGACAGCGCCCCCAATGCATTTGCGACCGGGCGCAATCCTGAAAATGCCGCTGTGGCAGCGACCACCGGAATTTTGCAGGTACTGTCTGCTCGAGAACTGCGCGGTGTCATGGCGCATGAATTGGCGCACGTGAAGCACCGGGACATCCTGATTTCCACAATTTCGGCCACCATGGCAGGTGCCATCTCGGCCCTGGCCAACTTTGCCCTGTTTTTTGGCGGGCGTGACGAGAATGGTCAGCCCATGAACCCGATTGCCAGCATTGCCCTGGCCATTCTCGCGCCATTGGCTGCGTCGCTGATTCAAATGTCAATCTCGCGCGCCCGTGAATATGAGGCAGACCGCGGAGGCGCAGAAATTTGCGGCGACCCGGCAGCCTTGGCCAGCGCACTGGACAAAATTCAACGGTATGCCAAGGGCATTCCGTTCCGCACCACCGAAGCGCATCCGGAAACCGCTCAAATGATGATCATGAACCCACTGTCCGGCCAAGGTATTGCCGGCCTGTTTTCTACTCACCCACCCACTGAAGAACGAATCGCCCGCTTGATGGAAATGGCCCGCACTGGCGGTCCACGTTGAAGCCGGTTCACAGCACACCGCCCAAACTGACAGAAGCCAGCTTGGCCTTTGCCCTGCTTCGGGCTGCAGCAGTCATGACCCGTGTACTGCGGGAGGGTCGTTCGCTCGACCAGGCCTTGGCCGCTGAAACCAAAGGTGTTAAAACCTCGCAGGCTTTGGGTGCAATTCAAGACCTGGCTTACTTCGGCATGCGCAACCTTGGCCGTGGGCAAGTATTAACCCGCTTGATCAGCGGCAAAGCGCTGCTGAACCCCGAGCCCCTGAATGAATTGATGGCCTTGGGTTTCGGTTTGCTGTGGGATGACAAAAACCCGAAGTACCCGGCGCACACTGTGGTAGACCAAATGGTGTATGCCTGCACGGGCAGCGAGCAATTTGCACGTGCCAAGGGCCTGGCAAATGCCTGTTTGCGCAACTTTCTGCGTGATTCAAACACCTGGCGAAGCAAGGCGCTTGAAGATCCGCTGGCGCAGCACAACTTGCCTGTCTGGTGGATTGAAAAACTGAAAACCAGTCACCCGCAACACTGGGAAACGATGTTGGCACAGGCGCAAAGCCACCCGCCTTTGGTGGTGCGCGTGAATACCCGCAGCAGTTCTGCATCCGCCTATGCGGAGCAGTTGAATGCAGCGGGCCTGGAAGCACGAGTGATTGGCGAGCAGGCCGTGTTGCTGGCCAAGCCAGTGCCAGTCTCTGCGCTGCCAGGATTTGATTTGGGCCAGGTGTCGGTGCAAGACAGCGCAGCACAGTTGGCCGCGCAGTTGTTGAATCCTCAAACTGGTCAGCGCATTCTGGACGCATGTGCCGCACCCGGCGGTAAAACCGGGCATTTGCTAGAGTTGGCCGACATTGAACTGGTTGCCCTGGATTCCAGTCCGCAGCGCCTGGGCCGCGTCGAAGACAACATCCGCCGTATTGCGCCCACCCTGAATGGTCAATGGGATTTGCGTTTGAAAGTGGCGCAGGCCGAGTTGCTCGACACGTGGTGGGATGGTGTGCCTTTTGACGGTATTTTGGCCGATGTACCATGCACGGGCTCTGGCGTTGTTCGCCGTCACCCCGATATTCCGTGGTTGCGCAGACCGGACGATATTGCCAAGTTGTCGCAGATTCAACACAAAATACTGAATGCCTTGTGGTCTACCCTAAAGCCGGGCGGTACACTTTTGCTGGTGACCTGTTCCATCTTTCCTGAAGAGGGGCCCCTGTTGGCAAAAGCATTTCTCGACAATCATTCCGATGCCCTGGCGCAAACCGCGCCCGGCTGGGTGTTGCCAGTTGCAGCGGCCAACCCTGATCAAGGCTTTGATGCATCTCCCGACGGGTTCTTTTACGCCAAGTTTGAAAAATCCCTAACCTCTTGAGGAAGTGCCTTGAAATTTAGCCAGGCCCACTCCTCGTTATGGACACGTGCTTTGCATGGCCTGCTGGGCCTTGTGCTGATGTGCGTGCTGGCTGTGGGGCTGGCCCAGCTTGATTCTTCAACGCGGGTCACCGCGGTCAAGCTCGAGCCCAGCAAGCCCCCGGCGGCTGCCGCATGGAACCTGGCTGCCGAGTTCGAGATTGAATTGGGCCACAAGTTGCGAGAGGCGGTTGATCGGGGCTTGCCGTTGCAGTTTACGGTCGATTTTCAGTTGATGCGTTCCCGCTGGTATTGGGTTGATGAAGAAGTGGTCAGCACCACCTACCCGCTTAACCTGTCCTACAACGCCCTGACCCGAACCTACCGCGTAGTGACCCCCACCAACACCTACAATACCCCCACGCTTGAAGACGCCATGCAGCACATGACCAAGGTGCGGGACTGGGCTGTTATTCCTCGCGATCGAATCGAAATCGGGCAACCTTACACCGCACAAGTGCGTTTTCGATTGTTGCTGACTGAACTGCCGAAGCCTTTCCAGATCAGCGCATTGGTAAACAGCGAATGGGATTTGTCCTCTGAGTGGCTCACCTTTGAATTTACGCCCAAGCGCGAGGCCTTGAAATGAATCCCTGGCTGGAGAACACCCGGTGGCTGCGTTACACGCTGCTGATTCTGGGCAGCCTGGGTGGCGTGTTGCTGTTTCTTCTGGCTTCGGCCTCTTCGAACACTGATTTTTTTGAAAGCAATTATCCCTTGCTGATTACGCTGAACGGCATTATCGCCGCGGGCTTGTTCAGCATTTTGGCCTTGCTGATTGTTCGAATGGTGCGCCGGTACCGTGCAGGTGTGTTTGGCTCGCGGCTCATGTTGCGCATGTCCTTGTCGTTTGCGCTGATGGGGCTGATTCCCGGTTTTGTGTTGTACCTGGTGTCGGTGCAATTTCTGGCAAAGAGTATTGACAGCTGGTTTGACGTGCGGGTGGACGGCGCACTGGAATCAGGCTTGAACCTGGGCCAAACTGCGCTGGACAGTTTGATCAATGAACTGGCCCTGAAAGGACAGTCCATTTCAATCGAACTATCGCGTGCTACACCCAGCGAGCAATTGCTGGAGCTGCCCCGCCTGCGCGATGCTGCCAATGTGCAAGAACTCACCCTTCTGACAGAAACCGGGCAAATTCTGGGGAGTTCAGGAGGCGCACTTGATAGCCTGTTGCCCAGCTTGCCCACGCAGGTGATGTTGCGCCAGGCCTTGATGACGCGACCCTTTCAACAAATTGAACCTGACCCCGAAGACCCTGATGGGCGCCTGTACATGCGTGTGGTGGTACCGATTGCCCCGCCCCTGACCAGTTTTGATTTGGGTCAGCGCTATGTACAAATCATGCACCCGGTGCCCACTACGCTTTCACAGCGGGCCAATGCCGTGCAAAGCGTGTACCGCGATTATCAGGAATTGCAGCTGTCGCGTTCGGGTTTGCGAAAAATTTATGGCATTACACTGACCCTGGCACTGTTGCTTACGGTGTTTGTATCGGTGGCTGCGGCGTTCTGGCTTTCATCGCGCTTGTCATCGCCTTTGTTGTGGCTTGCCGAGGGTACCAAGGCCCTGGCCAGTGGCAACTTTAAAACCATGCAGCCTGTGAATGCGGACGATGAATTGCGTGAGTTGGTTGATTCATTCAACACCATGACCCGGCAACTGTCGGAGGCGCAGCGCCGCTTGCAGGCCAATCAAAACCAGCTGGCGGCCAACAACGACTTCTTGCAAAGTTTGCTGACCAGCCTGTCGGCCGGTGTGCTGGTACTCGATCACAAACTGCGCCTGAAAATGTACAACGACGGCGCGCTTCGGATTTTTGATCGTTCACTGGCCGAGAACCAGGGCCATCCGCTGGATGACATGCCCGGGCTGGAGGGGTTTGCCATGGCGGTGCGCGCCAGCGTGGCCGACAACCAGGGCAATGAAGGTGAAGAAAGTGGCATTTGGCAAAAACAGCTGGAGATTCCGCGAGCCTTTGATTCGCAAAGTTCAAAGTCGATTCTTGTTCGAGGTTCACGCTTGCCGGGTGAAAAAGCCGGTTACGTGCTGGTGTGCGACGACATCACTGCATTGATTTCTGCCCAGCGCACAGCGGCCTGGGGTGAAGTGGCGCGTCGCCTTGCGCATGAAATCAAAAATCCGTTGACCCCAATTCAGCTTTCTGCCGAGCGCCTGCAAATGAAGTTGGCCGACAAACTGCAAGAGCCAGAGTCTGGAATTTTGCAGCGTGCCACGCGCACGATTGTGAACCAGGTGGAATCACTGAAACGTTTGGTCAATGATTTCCGCGACTACGCACGTTTGCCACCAGCAGATTTGAAGCCACTGGATTTGAATGATCTGGTGGTCGATGTCTTGGCGCTGTACGATGTGCATGTGGGCATTGAAGAACAGGCTGAAACCCGCTTCATTCCAAAATTGACTGAAAATTTGCCGCTGGTGGCTGGAGATTCGTCGCAGTTGCGCCAAGTGATTCATAATTTGTTGCAAAATGCTTTAGACGCATGTGTCGATTGTGATCAGCCCAAAGTAGAAGTGCGAACAGAAGGTTTGAAAGCGCCGGAAGGCGAACTGGAACAGTTGGTGGGTGTGAAGTTGGTGGTGGCTGACAACGGGCCGGGGTTTAATCCTGACTTGCTGGCAAAAGCCTTTGAGCCTTACATCACTACAAAAACCAAAGGCACCGGTTTGGGTTTGGCAATCGTTAGAAAAATTGCAGATGAACACAAGGCGCGAATAGCCATTAGAAACAGGGTAGATGCACAAGGGCGGGTTGTCGGTGCAGCGGTGGAATTGACCTTCCCCGTGCTGCAGGACGCCTTGAACAATGCCGAACATAGTCAGGCCGCATAAAGAAGGAACTTTCTAACCATGGCGACCATTCTCGTTGTAGATGACGAAATTGGAATTCGAGAACTGTTGTCCGAGATTCTCGGCGACGAAGGGCATGCGGTGCTGCTTGCTGAAAACGCAGGCCAGGCACGTGCATTGCGTGACCAAGAGCAGCCTGATCTTGTGTTGCTCGACATCTGGATGCCGGACACTGACGGCGTGACTTTGCTAAAGGAATGGTCGGTGAAGGGGCTGTTGACCATGCCCGTGATCATGATGAGTGGTCACGCAACTATTGATACCGCTGTTGAAGCCACGCGAATTGGTGCGCTCGACTTTCTGGAAAAACCCATTTCATTGCAAAAACTGTTGGGCGCTGTTGAAAAAGGTTTGGCCCGCGGGAAGATGGTTCAATCTGCACGCGCGCTGATGCAGTCGCAGCCCAAGTCCAATGGCGTGGGTAGCGCTGCCAGTTTGTCCAGTGGGGCACCCGCCACGACACACAGTGGCTCGGCTGCTGCACCCGATTCAAGCCCCTTGGGTCAGGCCCTGGCCGAGTTGTCCACACTCGATCTGGATGCCCAACTGCGCGATGCCCGTGATTCATTTGAACGTATTTATTTTGAATACCACCTGCGTCTGGAAAACGGCAGCATGACCCGGCTGGCCGAGCGCACAGGCATTGAACGCACGCATTTGTATCGCAAACTGAAGCAGCTGGGCGTGGAAGTGGGCCGCACCGCGCGCAAAAATATCGCATGAAAATCATCATCGTCGGCGCCGGGCGTGTGGGGGCCAGCCTCGCTGAAAGCCTGGTGTCCGAACACAATGACATTACCCTGATCGATCCAGACCCCAAAGTACTGGCGGATCTTCAAGACCGCTACGACTTGCGTACCATTGCAGGCAATGGCGCTTTGCCGCGCGTGTTGAAACAGGCCGGTGCCGAGGATGCCGACATGCTGGTGGCGGTTACCCGCAGCGATGAAACCAATTTGGTGGCTTGCCGAATGGCTGCGCTGATGTTCAATGTGCCTCGCCGAATTGCGCGTGTGCGCTCGCCCGAAATGATGGAGCAGGCCCACCTGCATGGTGATGAAGGCTTCAATGTGGACCACGTGATTTGCCCGGAGCAAAGCGTGACCAATCACATTGAGCGCCTGATCGAATTTCCCGATGCTTTGCAGGTACTTGATTTTGCCGATGGCAAGGTGACGCTGGTGTCAGTTCGCGCGTATGCGGGCGGGCCTTTGGTGTCGCACCCCATTGAAGACATTCGCAAGCACTTGCCCAAAGTCGATGTTCGAATTGTGGCCCTGTTTCGCGAAAACCAGCCTGTGGCGGTTGAGGGTTATACGATGATTCAACCCGGCGACGAAGTGTTTTGTCTGTCTGCCACTGAGCACGTGCGCACGGTGATGGCTGAACTTCGCCGCATGTCCAAACCCGTCACCAAAGTGATGATCGCCGGAGGCGGCAACATTGGTCTGCGCCTGGCTCGTAGCCTTGAAGACAATTACCAGGTGAAGGTGATTGATGCCGACCGCAAGCGCTGTGAAGACCTGGCGAATCAGTTGGGCTCGCGTACCCTGGTGTTGTACGGCGATGCCACCGATGAAGATTTACTGGCCGAAGAAAATGTGCAGGACGTGGACACTTTCATTGCGCTGACCAACGACGATGAAAACAACATCATGTCGTCCTTGTTGGCCAAGCGGATGGGCGCACGCCGGGTTATTGCACTGATTCAGCGCAAGGTATATGCCGAGCTGGTGCAGGGCGGGCAAATTGACATTGCATTGGCGCCTTCGAATGCAACACTCAGTGAATTGCTCAAGCACATCCGCAGGGGTGATGTGGTGGCAGTGCATCGCCTGCGCCGTGGTGTAGCCGAGGCAATTGAAACCATTGCGCACGGCGATTCCAAGTCGTCGAAAGTGGTGGGCCGTGCCATTGAAAAAATTGACATGCCCAAGGGTGCCGTGATCGGCGCAATTGTGCGTGGTGACCAAGTCATCATGGCGCACCACGACACAGTCATTGAGGCAGAAGACCACATCATTACTTTTGTAGAAAACCGCAAACTGATACCGCAGGTGGAAAAACTGTTCCAGGTCGGTGTGGGATTTATCTAACGTGGCGCGTGCAGCATGAGGAACTCGCTCTTTCCAGTGCTGGGTGTATTGGGCTTTGCCGTGGCGCTGTTCTCTGTGGCGTTTTTGGTGCCGCTGACTTATGCATTCGTAACCGATGAACCCACTGTGCAGGCATTTGCCACAGGTTTTTTAGTCACCTTTGGTATTGGGGTCACAGCACACGTATTAACCCGCCGCTTTCGCCGGGAACTTCAACCCAGAGACGGTTTTCTGTTGGTGTCTACGGTGTGGTCGGGTTTGCCTGCCTTTGCCACCATTCCGATGGTGCTGTTCTTTGATGATCTTAGCGTTACCGACGCCTACTTCGAGATGGTCTCTGCCATCACCACCACGGGCGCTACTGCATTAAGCGGCCTGGACAACATGCCGGACAGCATCAATATCTGGCGGCACTTGCTGTCGTGGATGGGTGGCATGGGTATCCTGGTTCTAGCGGTGGCAATCTTGCCGTTGCTGGGTGTGGGTGGATCTCAGGTGTTCAAGGCCGAGACTCCCGGCCCGATGAAAGACAGCAAATTGACCCCACGGATTACAGAGACTGCCAAGTCGTTGTACATGGTCTATCTCATGATCTCAGTTGCTTGTGTGATTAGTTACAAGCTTGCGGGCATGGGCTGGCTGGACGCATTCCTTTACACGGGGACTACAGTTTCCCTCTCAGGAATGGCGGCGCATGACAGCAGTTACATGTATTTTGATTCGGCTTCAATCGAGATGGTCGCTGTGGGGTTCATGATGATCGCTGCAGTGAACTTCTCCATCCACTTTTTAGCCTGGCGTGGAAAATCGTTTCGTCCGTATGCCAATTGCCCGGAAGCGAAGTGGTTTTTCCTGCTGATGTTTGGATCGGTGACGTTGATCACCATGTATTTGTTGGCGCATCAGGAATACACCACTTTCAGCGAAGCATTTCGGTTCGCACTTTTCAATACAGTGTCAGTGGCCACTACGACAGGTTTCGCGAACACTGATTATTCCAAATGGCCACTTTTCGCGCCCCTACTCATGATCTTCATGAGTATGTTTGCGACTGCCGCGGGGTCGACTGGTGGTGGCATCAAGATGCTACGTGCGGTCATTCTGTTCAAGCATGCGATTGGCGAGTTGTCGCGTATTCTTCATCCCCGTGCAATCAACCCGGTGCGCATTCGAGGTTCGGCAGTGAGCTCGCAGGTGATTTTCGGTGTGCTCGCATTCATGCTGATGTATGGCATGAGTGTGATCACCATCACCATGTTGTTGATATTTACAGGCCTTGATCCAATTTCTGCGCTAACCACGGGTATCTCAATGATCAACAACCTTGGCCCAGCGTTGGGTCAATTTGGCCCTGTGGACAACTATGCCGCTCTAGGCGACTTTCAAACCTGGCTTTGTTCATTTGCCATGTTGCTCGGTCGCCTGGAAATGTTCACCATCTTGGTGCTGTTCACGCCAGCGTTCTGGCGCAAATGAAAACGCGGCTTTTTCTGGTGCCTGGCCGCGACCCGGAAGCACGAGCCCGGCGAATTGAAGCACTGCTTTCCGAGCAGGCTGGCGTTGGCAAGATTACCTTGATGGCCAGTACCGAGATTTTTTCCTACGCCTCAGTGGAGGCTCAGGCAGAGTTGTTCCGTCTGGACTCTGAGCGCAAAGCGCGCGGTATTCACGTGCTGCGCTTAAGTCCCGGTTGCTTGTGTTGTTCCTCCAAATTGGTGCTGACAACTCACCTAGCTCGCACCTTAAGATTGAATCAACCCAATGTATTGTTAATGGAACTGGAAAGCCAAAGCCACCCGGAACAGGTGTTACAGTTATTAAAAGAGCCTCAATGGAATGACTGGTTTGCCGATATAACACTTGTGGAGGATGTTGCGTAAGGGGTTAGACGCCCAAGGCGTGGCCTTGAAATTGCTAGATAGATCACCATATTCAACCTGAAAGTATTATTTGGAGGTTTGCGATGTTAATGATGATTGATAGCCCCTTTTACTGCGTGGTGGATTTGGTCATGAGCGAGGGGCAACCCAGCCTTGGCATTGAAATCGTGGACAAGAACAATCAGCGCGAACTGTTTTTGCAGGGCGACGCGGCTGAAAAATTCCGCGAAGAGGTGAAATACCTTGCCGCCCAAGAACCCGATATCGACGACATCGAAGCTTTTATTGAAAGCTACAAACCCTGGATGCAACACCCGGTTACGTTGCACTGAACGTGTCTTGAAAATGCCTCTGCTGTTCTGGCAGAGGCCACCTTCTCAATCCCAATTCAAGCGAATCTTGGTTTGGCGTGAGTTTCGCGGCTCAACATCAAACTGACAATTGACGAGCCCACCCACACAGCAAGTACCAGCATGCACACAGTCATGCCAGCTTTTGAATAAGCACCGGTGATGTTTTCCACGGCTGCATAGTGGTCAAGAATCGCACCCAGTACAGGCTGCTGCACCAGTGGGCCGACCATGACACCCAGGTTCACAATGCCCACTGCGGTAGCACCCAAATGGTGGGGCACCGACTCCTTCACGTAACCGAAGCTCAGCACCATGGAGCCACCCCCAAAGGCCGTGATCCACAACAAAACCGACACCAGTGAAATCGGAAGTTCAGGTTGAATACCCAAAATGATGAAGCCACTGATCGACAAAACCGCGCCTATAAAATAGGGCAGTTTGCGCTGCTTGAGCTTGTCGGAAAGCGCACCAAAAAACAGGCTGCCAGCGGCAAAGGCGATCAGCATGCCGGTGATAATCAGTGAGGCCTCTTTCACGCTGAGCCCATGCCAGGTGGTGAGGTAGGGCACACCCCACAGGCCGGTGAACGTAAGAATTGCACCGCAAACACCACTGGGAATCCAGAAAATCAACCACACAGCAGGAAAGCGAAGTGTGTGGCCCAAAGCGGTAAGCAATGGCAAGGTGACTTCATTGGCGGGGCGTTTGGCCACGTGGTTTTTGTAGCCGCGCTGCGAGGGCATGTCGCGAACATAAATCCAGATCAGCAGGCCCAGTGCCACGGCAATCATTCCACTGGCGCCCATGACCATGCGCCAGCCAAACAAATCGGAAAGTGCACGCAAGGGCACGCCTGCCAGTACGGCACCCATGGTGCCCACGGCCAGGCTGACACCGGACATGCTGGCGAAACGCGCCGGCGAAAACCACTGGGCCACCAACATCAGCATGGACACCCAGGCCACTGCAACCGAGCCACCCACCAAGCCGCGACCCACTGCCGCCCAACCCAGGGTGGGTGCAAAGCCGAACATGAGAGCACCCATACCGCCGAGCATACAGCCCGCAGTCAGAATTTTGCGCGGACCAATTCGATCGACCAACAGCCCCACAGGTATTTGCATGGCTGCGTAAAAGTAGAAGTAAAACGCAGAGAGGTTGCCCAGTGCTGCGCGGCTGAGGTCGAACGTGGTGCTGAGTTCCTCGGTGAGTACGCCAGGTGTAACGCGCTGAAAGAAACCGAACAGGTAAAACGCGGCTGCCAGGCCCCAGATGATGAACGACATCCGCAGGGGGGGCGGGGAAAGGTGATTGGGCGACATGGTGTTGTTCTTGTGGTGACTGCAGGCAGTGTCGCATGTGGGCGCGCTTGTGCCACTTGGGTGTAACCCGAGTGGTCTCTTGCTCAACTCGGCGTGGGTTCCTTGTGTCGCACTGGACTAGTGGGCTTGGGAGCTAAACTTGAATGGTCACCGCTGCCCGAAAACTTGGCATTTCGGCTTGTCGTCTTGAGCCTGCACTAAGCCAAGCCCTCCAAAAGTAACGGTCGGGTCTTGGCTTTCGCGCCAGGGCGCGATCATTAGTCTCTGCGCGCCAAGCCGGCAAGTTTTCTGACTGGTCATCGTGCGACCCATTGCAAGTTCAGCTCCCCGTACTCCCGTGCAGCGCTTCGCCATCACCACGCAACTCGCAGCTGTGTTTGGTGCCCAATCGGCGGCGGTGTTTCGATCGCCTCGCCTTCAAGAAAACTACGAGGGAGCGGAACCCAAGCCGATTAAACCAGCACCGTGCTATTCCATGCCGCCATGGCCAGCGCAGCGCGTTGCTCAACTACCTTGGCTACATTGGCTACACCGTCCAGCCCCGCAGTCAGCCATGTGCCACCCACCGCTTGCACTGCTTTGATTTCACGCCACTGCGGCAGGTTTTCCAGTGTAACGCCCCCGGTGGGTATCACACGTGCCGTGGCCAACGGTGCGGTAATTCCTGCCAAGGCTTTGGGGCCACCTGCTGCCATGGCCGGAAAAAACTTCAGCAATTCAAACCCCAGTTCAAGCCCGCGCATCATTTCCGATGCTGTGGCGGCACCGGGAACCCAGGCATATCCTTTTTTCAGGGCGTGTTCAGCCAGGGTTTCAGTGAGGCCCGGTGAAATAAACAGCGTGGCTCCAAGGTCCGCGCTTTGATCAAATTGTGCTGGCGTTAAAACCGTGCCTGCAGACAGCTGCATTTGAGGAAAACGCCTGGCGATCTCGCCCAAGGCTTCAAGCGCAACCGGGGTGCGCAATGTGATTTCAATTTGAGTGATGCCACCTGCGCAAAGTCCTTCCGCAATTTCCAGTCCTTGTGTGAGGTCGCTGATCACTACCACGGGCAAAACGCCTTGCTGCAACCAGTGTTGTGTGCGTTCAAGGCGTGTGTCGGGTTTGTATTGGGTGTTCATGGTTTGTCCTTGTTGAGCAGGGGAAACAGGTTACTGGCCCCCTCTTCTGCGCTGCTTACCGTGTTTCTCCACACCTGAAAATATCCGCGCCCATGGCTGACTGCCTGCGTGGGTGTGGGCATGGGCTCTCGGTTACTCAAATCGGCCGTGGTCTGTAAAACGCCCTCATGGGCATCTACCCGCACCATATCGCCATCGCGAAGCCGCGAAATGGGCCCATCGGCTTGGGCCTCAGGGCATACATGAATGGCCGACAACACTTTGCCCGATGCGCCACTCATGCGACCATCGGTTACCAAGGCCACTGGTAAGCCTTGGTCTTGCAGAATACCCAGAATGGGTGTGAGTTTGTGCAGCTCGGGCATGCCGTTGGCACGTGGGCCTTGGTGGGCCAGTACCACCACTACGGGTTGCGTCAATTCGCCCTTGTTGAACGCATCAATCACCTGGTGTTGATCGGTGAATACGCGGCAAGGCGCTTCGACAAACCGGTGTTCCTGTTTCACCGCCGACACTTTGCACACGCCTCGGCCCAGGTTGCCTTTCATCAGGCGAATACCGCCGTCTGGCTGAAAGGGATTGGTGTATGGACGCAGCACCTCGGTGTTGCGTGAGGCACCTGGTTTGCGGGTAGAGAAGGTTTCTGAGGCGGGCAGCACTTCGGCCACGGTGTTGGCCATGGTGGTGCCCCATATGGTGAGCGCGTCTCCATCTACAAATCCGCCGTCCATCAGCGTGGACAGCAAGCCCGCTGTGCCACCTGAGGCTTGAAATGCATTCACATCTTCCGTGCCGTTGGGGTACACCCGTGTAAGCAGCGGGGTGACACTGGAGATGATCTCCAGGTCGGTCCAGTCGATCAAGTAGCCAGCTGCACGGGCCACGCTAATCCAATGAATGGTGTGGTTGGTTGAACCACCCGAGGCCATCAGGCCCACCAATGCATTGATCAAACAGCGGGAATCCACCAATGCACCGAGTTTTAATGCCGGGTTGCGCGTGGCACTTTCAATGGCACGTACGCTTTCACCAATCAGCGCCTGGCGCTGAGGGCTGCTGGGTGGCTCGAATGCACCACCGGGAAACTGCAAGCCCATGAAGTCGAGCATCAGCTGGTTGGAATTGGCCGTGCCATAAAACGTGCAGGTGCCCGGGCTGTGGTATGCCTTTTCCTCGGACTGCAACAGGTCTTCGCGGCTTGCTTTGCCCTGTGCAGCCAGTTGGCGTGTTTTGGCTTTCTCGGAATTGGATAGGCCTGTTTCCATGGGGCCGGCGGGAATGAATACAAAAGGCAAGTGGCCAAAGCCCAAGGCGCCGATCAACAACCCTGGTGCAATTTTGTCGCACACACCTAACAAAATGGCGCCGTCAAACACATCGTGCGAAAGACCCACGCAGGCTGACAGTGCAATCACATCGCGTGAAAAAAGCGACAACTCCATGCCTTCGCGGCCTTGGGTGACACCGTCGCACATGGCCGGTGTGCCGCCCGCCACCTGTGTCGTGGCACCCAGCGCACGGGCATGCTTGGCGATCAATTCAGGGTAAACCGCAAATGGCTGATGGGCCGACAACATGTCATTGTATGCAGTCACAATTCCAAGGTGCGGCGATTTGTGCAGTGAAATAACGCGTTTGGTACTGCTGGGGTAAATGGCTGTGGTGTGAGCAAGGTTGGCGCAGCCCACGGCCGTGCGGTCTTGAGGGCCTTGTGGCAAGCTGTTCAAGTAGGCAGTGCGTGTGACCGCTGAGCGTTTCTCAATGCGCTCCCGAAGTGCCATCAATGTGGGATGTAGTGTGGTTGCCATTGCACAGCCCTTGGTCAGATTACTTGTAGAGGTGTGTTGTTTGTAACATAATTACAAGAAATTAGCAATTTATGTAACTTATTTGGAAAATACCATGACCGACAATTCCCCCCTGCCCGTTGGCGCGTTCACCTTTGTGTTGCACGGTGCGGGCGGAGACCTGGCCAAGCGAAAAATCATTCCCGCATTGGCACACCTTGCCAAGTCGGGCTATTTCTCGACCGAGTCCAGAATCATTTTTGCACAACGCGAGGCCTTAACGCCCGGCGAAGCCCTGGCTCAGGTGGACTCATTTCTGAAAGCAGCGGGTGATGAGGCTGCACGCGAGTCCATCCCGGCCTTGTTGCCTTACTTGCACACTTTGCAGGTGGTGCTGGGCACACCAGAGTCATGCCGGGCCATGAGTAACGCAGTGGCTGGAAGCCCCGAGCCAGTGGTGCATTATGCCGCCCTGCCTTCATCGCGGTTTATTGATTTGATCAATTGCATTCCCACCGTACGCGACCCTGAAAAGCTTCGCTTGGTGCTGGAAAAGCCCTTGGGTTTTAACGCGAAAGAATCTGCCTTGATTGAAGAAGCCGTGGCCGCCAAGCTCGATGAATCGCAGGTGTATCGCATTGATCACTACCTGGGTAAACAGGCTGTACAAAACATGCTGGCGCTGCGATTGGGCAACCGGATTTTCGAGCCCTTGCTGACCCGCGAGCATGTGTCCCATGTGCAAATTACCGTGGCTGAAGATTTGGGTGTGGAAGATCGCGCCGGTTTTTATGAACATGCCGGTGCGCTTCGAGACATGGTTCAAAGCCATATTTTGCAGCTGTTGGCGATTGTGGCCATGGAACCGCCAGTCAGCCTGGAGGCCAATTCATTGCGCGATGAGAAGCTCAAGGTATTGCGCTCTTTGAAGGTGCCGCAGGTGACGGGTATTCCAGAGATCGTGGTGGGCCAGTATGGAGAGGGTTTTGTGAAAGGCCAGCCTGTGCCCAAGTACCGCAGTGAAAAAGGTGTCGCCGCAAATTCAACTACAGAAACGTATGTGGCGTTTCGAACCGAGGTGCAAACCTGGCGATGGGCAGGTGTGCCGTTTTTGGTGCGCACAGGCAAGCGCATGCCACGCCGTTTTGCAGAAATTGTGATTCAGTTTCGCGATGTGCCCAAGCCCCTGTTTGAACCGGTGGGCGGCCAATGGGTGGGCAACCAGTTGGTGATCCATTTGCAGCCCGAGGACAAACTTGAGCTGAAGTTGCTGGCAAAAACACCGGGCGAGCGTGAACGCTTGAAGCCAGTGTCGCTCGACCTGGATTTTTTCAATACCTGGCGCATTCCAGTGCGTGACGCTTACGAGCGATTAATCACCGATATTTTGCGCGGGCGACTGGGTTTGTTTCTGCGTCGTGATGAGGTACAAACCCAGTGGCAATTTGTGGATCGTATTTTGAATGACCTGAAAAGCCACGGCATGGAGCCCGTGCCCTACACCAGCGGCACCTATGGCCCTTCATCGGCCACAGCCATGGCATTGCGGGCCAATTCATTGTGGTCGGAGGATGGGTTGTGAGCAACAGCGTGAATCAGGATGACAAGGACCAGCAATTGCGCGACGACATTCGCCTGTTGGGTGCTTTGCTGGGTGAAATCATCGCCGAGCAGCAAGGTTTGCCGGTATTTAATGCGATTGAAGAAGTAAGGCAGTTGTCGGTGCAGTACCGGCGCTTTGATGACAAGGCAGCACGCGCCAAACTGGAAGCTCGGCTTGAGGCTTTGTCGCAAGATGAAACCATTTCACTGATACGCTCTTTCTCGATTTTTTCGATGTTGAGCAATATTGCTGAAGACTGCCATTTGATTCGACGCAATCGCCAGCATGAACTGGCGGGTATGCCCGCGCGCGAGGCCAGCCTGGATTACACCATCCCCGAGTTGGAACGCGTGGGTGTGAATCGTGATGCAGTGCTTGCACGCCTGAAACAAACCGAATCTGTGCCAGTGCTTACCGCGCACCCCACCGAGGTGCAGCGCAAAAGTGTGCTGGATGCACAGCAAAGCATCATCGCGCTGATCCGCCACCGCGATGAAATTCAATTGACGCGTGAAGAGGCCAACGCCTGGCGGGATGAACTGAAAGCGGCCGTGCAGCGCTTGTTTCAAACCCGTTTGCTGCGCCGAAACAAATTGAGTGTGATTGACGAGGTCAACAATGCGCTGGCCTATTTCGACTCCACTTTTTTTGCGCAGGTGCCGCAGGTGTACCGCAAGCTGCAAAGCCTCCTGAATTTGCCCAGCACGGACAACTTTTTGCCCGTGAATGAGGACCCACTGGGCAAGGTGTTGACGGTGGGCTCGTGGATTGGTGGCGATCGCGATGGCAACCCGTTTGTGACTGCGCAGGTGCTGGACACCTCGTTGAAAATTCAAAGTCGCAAAGTGCTGGAGCATTATCTGGCCGAGGTGAATTGCCTGATTCGCGAATTCAGCGTGACCGATTATTTCTTGAAACCCAATCCGCCTTTGACCGAATTGGCCAATGCCTCGGGGGAAGATTCAGCCCACCGCATGGATGAAACGCTGCGCCGCGCCTGTGTGGCAATTCGCAAACGGCTGGAAGCCACCTTTCAGCAAGCGGCTCAGGGCGAGTGCACTGCCCAGGCCTATGCAAGCCCAGCTGATTTTCTGGCCGATTTGAATACCCTGTTTTCTGCGCTGAATGACAACGGCATGCAGCGAATTGCAGAAGGTCGTTTGGCGCTGCTGGCGCGCAAGGTGAAGGTGTTTGGTTTCTCTTTGATGGCTTTGGACCTTCGCCAAAACAGCGATGTGTTTGAAGAGGTGATTGCTGATTTGCTCAAGCAATCCACCCTGGGGAAAATTGATTACCTGGCCTGTGGCGAAGCCCAACGCGTTGAGCTTTTGTGTGCTGAACTGCGCACCCCTCGTTTGCTGTTCAGTGATTCCCTGCAGTACAGCGAGCGCACCCATTCAGAAATGGCGATTTTCAGAAAGGCCAAACTTGCCCATCAAATTCTCGGTGCTTCGGCCATTCAGAACTGCATCATTTCCAAAACCGCATCGGTGAGTGACCTGCTTGAACTGGCGGTGCTGCTGAAAGAGGCCCATTTGTTGAATGTGGCCACGGGCGAGATTGCCGTCAATGTGGTGCCTTTGTTTGAAACCATTGGCGACTTGCAGGCCGCGCCCGACATCATGAATCGTTTGTTCGGCATTCCCGAATACCGCACCTTGGTAGCTTCGCGCGGGCATGTGCAGGAAGTGATGCTGGGCTATTCAGACAGCAACAAGGATGGCGGTTTTGTCACTTCCGGTTGGAGCCTGTACCAGGCCGAAATTGGTTTGGTGGATGTGTTTGCAAAACACGGCATCAAGATTCGCCTGTTCCATGGCCGGGGTGGTTCGGTGGGGCGCGGTGGCGGTTCGAGCTACCATGCCATTTTGGGTCAACCACCGGGTGCGGTGGATGGTCGCATTCGTTTGACTGAACAGGGCGAAGTGATCGCCGCCAAGTACGGTATTGAATCGCTGGGTCGGCGCAACCTGGAGGTGTTGGTGTCAGCGAACCTGATGGTGTCTGAACACACCGAGCTGACGCGTGAAGTACCCGCGAAGTACTTGGAACTCATGGCGAAGCTGTCGGAACATGCCTTCAACGCTTACCGGGATTTGGTCTACAACACCGATGGATTTCTGGATTACTTCAAACAGTCCACGGTCATTTCTGAAATTGCCAGTTTGAACATTGGTAGCCGCCCCGCGTCCCGCAAAGCCAACTGGACTATTGAAGATTTGCGCGCCATTCCCTGGGTGTTCAGCTGGGCGCAAAGCCGTGTGATGTTGCCGGGGTGGTATGGCTTTGGCACGGCGGTGGCCACTTTGCGTACCCGCTTGAGCGAGCCCGAATTGCAGGATCTGCAAGCCATGGCGAAACAATGGCCCTTCTTTAACACCATGCTGTCAACATTGAACATGGTGCTGGCCAAAGCGGACATGGCGATTGCATCGCGTTATGCCGCCATGGTGGAAGACGCTGCACTGCGTGACAAAGTGTTTGGCCGCATTGCCGCCGAGCATGCACGTGCCGTGGAAGGGCTGTTGTGGCTGACTGGGCAACAAGAATTGCTGGCGGACAACCCATTGCTGAAACGTTCCATTGAAGCGCGTTTTCCGTATGTCGACCCGCTGAACCATGTGCAGGTTGAACTGTTGCGCAGGCACCGCCAAGGCGAACTGGATGAGCGCGTGGCGCGCGGCGTTCACCTGTCGATCAACGGCATTGCCACTGGCTTAAGGAACAGTGGCTAGCAGGGAGTGAATTGTGGAAACGGTACAAATTGCCAGCTGGAATGAGTTTGTGGCCTTGACCTCAGAATGCGACGGTTGGGCGTTTCGGGGATTGCAGGATGCCGACTGGCCGCTGCTAAGTTCCTTGTCGCGCTACCTTCAGAATTACGTGCCTGACAAAACATTCTGGCGCTCGCGCGAAGAACGTGCCTTTCGGATTTTTCGCCGCAAGGCGCACAATTATTTGCCCGATGCCAGTGTGCTGGACGACGACATTCGTTGCCTGGCCTTGATGCAGCATCACGGTGCACCCACTCGCATGCTCGACTTCACGAAGTCGCCTTTTGTAGCTGCGTTTTTTGCCTTGGAAAGAGCGGTAAAAAATTCGGCCGTGTTTGCCTTGGACACTCCACGGTTGTGGATGGCCACGCCGATCAACAATGCCACCCTGCACCGCGACATGATAGACCCGCGTATTCCAGGCAATTTTGAGCGTTACTTTGCAACCAATGCCAACGACATCATGTGGGTGGGCGAACCCGACCAGATGGATCGGCGGCTGGTGGCGCAATCAGGTACGTTTGTGGTGCCGGGTGTGTTGGACAAACCGATTGATGAAATTATTCAACAGTACGAGACCGGCCCTGCGATGATCCGCAAGTTCATTTTGCCGGCCAGCATTCGAAAAGAGGCCATGTTGGCCCTGTACCGAATGAACATCACGCATGCCACGCTGTTTCCAGACCTCGACGGGCTTTCACGCTCCATTTCTTATGAGCTTGAAATTACCTGGCCGGGGCATGTGCTGGCCGAAAGGAAATCGCAGTGAGCTGATGCGCTAGTTCAGCTTCGGCTTTCCTGGCGGTATTCTTCTAGCTTGTTGCCCCGGTACACCTGTTTAAAGAAAATGGGTGTCAGGAAGGTGGTGACAATGCCCATTAACACCAAGGTTGAGAACATGGTAGGGCCAATAAAGCCGTTCTGGTAGGCAATGCCGGCCACCACCAGTTCCATCACGCCACGGCCGTTGAGTACTGCCCCCAAACCCAATGATTCCCGGTGCTCCATTCCCACCATCAAACCGCCCAGCCAGCCCGCGAACAGTTTGGTGACAATCGACACCACGATGACGATGAATGGGAATTCCCATTCGCTGAGGCTGACCAGTTGAAGTTCAAGGCCCAGATATGCAAAGAAAATAGGGCCCAGAAAACCGTTGGTAATTGACCCGAGCGTGCCTTGCAGGTCTTTGTAGCGCGAGGCGATGAAGTGTTTTTTGTCCAGAAACAGCGCACCAAAAAATGCACCAATCACAAAGTGAAAACCCAAAGCCTCACTGATGGTGCCAAACACCAGAACAAACACAATCACAATGCCGAACAAAGCCTCAGGACCAAATACCTTGATCATGGATTCTGGCAAGGCCTGCACATTCACATTGCGTTTTTCGAGCCAGTTCAGCAATTGGTTCAGCCCCACCACCACCAGGCCCATGGCCATCAGTTTCAGGGTGGCTATGCCCACAGCCACGCTGGCGTCGCCCAGTGTGAGTGTTTCAGGCAGGTTCAGCACAATACCCAGAATAAAAAGCGCAGCCACGTCGTTGACCACTGCGGTGGCCAGTGAAAATTTGGCAATCGGGGTGTGCAAAATTCCGAGGCTGTCCATCAGCTTTACGGCCACAGGCAATGCGGTGATTGAAATGCACAGGCCCAGAAAAATCATGCGCATGATGTCCTGACCAAATGCTGCCGCAACCAACACACCACCACCGAAGGGAATGAAAAAGCTGATGGCTGCCAACATAAGCCCGCGCCCTTTCATGGCGCCCACAATGTCGGAAAAGCGCATTTCAAGGCCGGCATTCAAAATGATCAGAAACACAGCCAATTCAGTCACGCCGGCAAGGGCTTTGTTGGGTTCAATCAAACCCAGAATGGCCGGGCCCAGCAATACCCCGGCCAGAATTTCACCGATCAGCTCGGGCTGGTTGTAGCGTGCAAACAGGCGGCCGAACAAGCGGGCGACCACAATAAGCAATAGCAAGCTGGACAGCAGTGACATAGTGAAATTTACAGAAAGATGGCGATTGAGTTTACCACTGGCAAGCTTAGGGTTAACGCGGAGAACTCAATGTGGTCAAATGTGCTGTTTCAATCTTTTGACTTGGCGTTGTATGTTCGATTCTGAAAAGCACCTGGAAGAAACCTGCATCACCAGCACACGCGTGTTTGACGGGCATTTGATGAAAGTGAACCAGGACACAGTGCGCCTGCCCAATGGCGAACAATCGGTGCGCGAATACACGGTGCACCCGGGTGCAGTGGCCATTATTCCCATTCTGGATGACGGTCGCTTTGTGATGGAGCGGCAATTTCGCTACCCTCTGCACCGCGTGTTTCTGGAATTCCCGGCTGGCAAAATTGATCCGGGTGAAGACCCAGTGGCCACGGCTCACCGGGAACTGCTGGAAGAAACCGGATATGTGGCACAAACGCTGGAATACATCACCACCGTTCACCCGGTCATTTCCTATTCCACAGAAAAGATCGAGTTGTATGTGGCGCGTGGTTTAACCCTGCAAGAACGACAGCTGGACCACAATGAGTTTCTGGACGTGGTGCTGGTTGAACCTGCCGAGTTGATGAGGCAGATCAAGGCAGGTGAAGTCAGTGATGTGAAAACGATTATTGGAGCGTTTTGGGTGGCACAAACCTGAAGTCGCACAGTGGGTGTGCTTGGGCAATGGTTTGGGCGCGTTGCAATTGCAAACCCCACTGCGCAGCCATTTGGTGGTCCAGGCTGCAGGCGGCATGGCGGGTTAGTTCAGGCACGCCCTGCTGTTTAAAGTAATTGGCCAGCGGGCAAACAGTGACATCAAAGGCCACCGCACCGTTGGTGGGGTGCACTGCGCGTACAAACGGTTTGGTGAACATCACCTTGAACATGAGGTTGGTCAACCACCGTGCGCGCACCAGTGCTTTTGCGCTGCGCAGGCGAGACAGCTTGAAACCCAATTCAATCGGCGGACCAAATAGTTGCCAGTTGATGGTTTCAATCAACTGGCCTGCTTCGGTGCGGGGCATTCCCTCTTCCAGTGCTGCGCGGTACAAGGCCACATCCCATTCCATGTAGCGCATGATCAACCCCAAGCCCAACGAATGTGGTGGGCGTGTGTGTTGAATACTTTGTTGAATGCGCTGCGCAGTTTGCCACAGTGGCGCAGTGACAACTGGCTTGACCTGCCTGGCAAAAGCATGGTTTGGCAAGTAAAACCGCAGCGCAGCCAGCAGGTTCATGGCGAGGCCTTAAAACTGCAGGTCGCGCACATACGGGTTGCTTCGGCGTTCCTGACCAAAGCTGCCCTCTGGCCCGTGGCCTGGAATAAACACGGTGTCATTGCCCATGGGCCACAAGCGGTTGCGAATGCTGTCGATCAGGGTTTCATGGTCACCACCGGGAAAGTCCGTGCGACCCATGCTGCCCACAAACAGCACATCGCCCACAAACGCACGTTTGGCTTCCTCCGAGTGAAACACCACATGGCCCGGTGTGTGGCCCGGGCAGTGGCGCACATTCAGGGTGCAATCGCCAATTTGAACCGTGTCGCCATCGACCAGCCAACGGTTGGGTGTGAAAGGTTTACTCAAGGGAAAGTTGAACATGCGGCTTTGGTCGGCCAGTCTATCGATCCAGAACTGGTCACCCACGTGTGGGCCGATGATGGGCAAGTTCAATTGCTCGGCCAGTTCTGCCACCCCACCTGCGTGGTCAATGTGCGCGTGGGTGAGCCAGATTGCTTGCAGCTCCAGATTGCGATCGGCAACAGCCTTCTTGAGTTTGTTCAGATCGCCACCGGGGTCGATGATGGCGGCCTTGTTGGTTTCACTGCACCACACGATGGAACAGTTTTGTGCAAACGGTGTAACAGGAATGGTGTGGTAGCGAAGCATGTGGCGTGTGGGTGAATACAGTGGAGATATAGTAGTGAAATTGTGGTGTTGATTCAAATTAACCCGGTTCAATTGACCAAGAAAAAGGGGGTTCGAGTTTATGGGAACAGCGGCATATCGCAGATTTCTGGTGGTACTGGCTGTGGCATTCGCCGTGGCATTTGCCTTGGTGTGCATTCCGCCGTTCATCGACAATCCAGACATTGTGGGTGCGTTTGCGGGTGGTTTTGTGAACCCCTACGCCTCGGGTTATGCCATGGACATTTTCTTCACCTGGGCCGTGTTGGCCGTGTGGGTGATGTACGAGGCGAAAGTGAAGGGCATTCGCCACGGTTGGGTGGCGTTGCTGCTGGGCGTGGTGCCCGGTGTTGCCACCGGGTTTGCGGTGTACCTGTTGATTCGTTTGAATCAGGAACAGGCCGCAGCTTGAAATTACACCGCCAGCGGATGATCGGCCATGTCGTGGTTCACATCGGCATGGCCTTGTTCATCTTTGCGCACGGCGATGACCACATCGCGTAGCTTGGCATCGGCGGGCAGCTTGTAATAGTCGATTGCAATTTTCGGTGCGGCGATGTTTTCAATTCGGCCCGCATCAATTTCAGCCAGGTAGTCGGTGTAGCTGATTACTGCCTGGTTCTCGAAGTAGCCCACCATGCGGTGAGCGGTTTTCGGGAAGAACACATACAGCACGAAATAGAAGTGCCAAAACACCAGTTGGGCAAACAATACCAGCAGCCGCTCGCCCACACTGGGTTTTGCAATTTCAATAAAAATCATCAAATGCATGCGTTCGTTTTCCGCTTCTTCAAGCAGGGTTCGAATGGTGGGGCCGTAGCCGGTTTTCATTTTCCGCAAGCTCTTCAGGTGGATCCACATGCCAGCCACCATGCCGGGTACACCTGCCACCGTTTCCAGAATGACCGCCCGATGACCGTAGCGTTTGGCAAAGAAAGTGTCGGCAAACCAGCGAAAAAACATGGTCAGCGATTTTGCGAACTTGTCAGAGAAGTCTTTGGGGGTGGGTTCTTGAGGCAATGCTTCCATGTGCTCTACTCCTGAGGTGTGACGACAGCGCTTTTATTTACTTTTTGAATTAGTCTACGCTGATTGGAATGTGGGGGCTAGCCCTTAAAATCACTGCCAAAACAAAGAGAGGCTGACTTATTTGAGGGAAAGGGCAATGAATAAACTGATATTCAAATTTGTTCTAATTGGATTTTTAGGGGTGTCATCTTGGGCCTTCGCAGACAGCGCCAATGATGAAGAACTTTGTGCGCAGATGAAAGATGCAAAAACAGAGATGGAAGATACGCTTCTACAGATCAAGCAGAGAAAACAAAATGACTCGGCATTTCTTAAGGCGTTGAACAATAGTCAGAAGCAATGGATGCAATATGTGGATGCGGAATTACTCATGCAGTTTCCCTCGCAGCAGTTCATCGACTACGGTTCTGTTTTGCCGATGTGCCAATGCGTAACCCGACTGGGTTTAGTTCAGGAACGAATTGTTACTTTAAAGCAATGGCTTGAGCCAGTTGTGGAGGGGGATGTGTGTACGGGAAGCAAGCGGTGAATCGAAGTTAGCGTAAGCCCCACCAGGCGCCGTGGAGAGGGGCTGCGGTTGGACTACAAACACAATTTGTATTGAGACAGAAAGCCTTGTTACGTGCAGAATACGGTTGAAGCAACAACTTTATTCAACCAAATCCATCCTGATAAAAAGCGCAGAAGATCGCGATAGCGACATCAAGATTCTCGAATCATTGCTAAACCACCCTGCTGCATCTGCCTTGACGAAACGCAACATTGAAAAAGAGATTCGAGCAATCAAGGGCCTGCAATGTCGTTGTAGGGAATTGCGGAGAAACCTTCATCTTTCGAGATATGCTCAATTCCTGATTTGGAGATGACCATTTTTGAGTTCAGTGGTTTTTGCACAGCTAGATTGGACATGAATTTGCCTCTGGGCGAGAGTTTTAAATTTTCACGAGTCTAGGGGCTGTTTTCATGGCTATCAAACTTGTACCCTGTTCAGGTTAAATAGAAACCCTCACCCAGCCCATGAAAACCCTGCTCATCATTTACCACTCCATCACCGGCGGTTCCAAAGCGATGGCCCATGCCGTGGCTGAGGGTGCTGCAACTGAAGCGGAGGTAAGTACCCTGCTGCTTCACGCCAGTGAAACAAACGCCGAACATGTTTTGAATGCGCACGGCTATGTATTCGTTACCCCCGAAACTTTGGGCAGCATGGCGGGTTTGATGAAAGACTTTTTTGACCGCACCTACTATGCTGCGCTCGACCAAATCAATGGGCGGCCCTACACGGTGTTGGTGTGCGCCGGCAGCGACGGGCAGGGTGCAATCAAGCAAATTCAGCGCATTGCCACGGGGTGGCGTTTAACGGAAATGGCACCGCCACACATTGTGTGTACCCACGTACAAACGCCTGAAAAAATTCTGGCACCCAAAACCATTGGCCCTGCGGATTTGCAACATGGCCGCGATTTGGGCGCTGCATTCGCAGGTGGTTTGGCTTTGGGTTTGTTTTAAATCACCAATTCAGCTTCTCCACTCCGGAAGCCGCACATCCTTCCACACTGCAAAGGCTCGCAGGCCTACGGTCACCAGTACACAGCCCAGCATGTTCACATACGCCGGGTTGTCCAGTTCACGCAGGCCAACGTAAGCCCAGCCGCCGAAGAAGGCGCAAATGGCATAGGGGCGGTGGTCTTTGAAAGCTTGCGGAATTTCATTGCACACAATGTCGCGCAGCACACCGCCAAACACGCCAGTGATGACACCCATGAAAACGGCCACCAAGCTGGGCATGCCCGCCATGATGGCTGCGAAAACGCCCGCGGCGGTGAACAGGCCCAGCCCCAAAGTATCGGGCCACAAAATGGCTTTTTCAGTGAACTTGAAATGTCGCTGCCGCATAAACAACATGGCCACGATGCACAGCACGAACACGGCCCACAGCAATTCAATGTATTTCACCCAGAAAAAGGGGCGTACATCCAGCAACAAATCGCGCAGCGTACCGCCACCAAAGGCTGCCAAAAAGGCCACCACGCACACCCCCACGGCGTCCAGCCGCTTGCGTGCACCTTCCAGAATTCCGCTGAGGGCAAAGGCCAGTGTGGCGACTACTTCAATGCCCAGTTGAATATTCTGGCTGAACTCCCCGGGGTTGAGCGTCGCCATGTCAGTTCACCGCCGCGCGATCAACGATCACGTAATGTTTGCGCACTGGCTCCAGTACCTCGAAAACACCTGTGAATTCCGCAGGAATTACTCCGGCATCGCCCGGACCAAACTGCTCGGCCTGCCCTTGGGCATTCGTAATCTGAATGCGCCCTTGCAGCACATGGAAAAATTCGTCTTTGCCCGGGGCAAATGCAATGCGCCAAGCCCCTGTTTCGCAGGCCCACACACCAGCACTAACTCCGTTGTTTTCATAGTGATTCCAGGTGCTGCGCAAAGGGTTGCCTTTTTCAAGCCGATCAGGGCGAGGGCGGTCATGTTCAAGCGGCGTGTTGCACTTGGCAAATACAGTCAGTTTTTGTGTCATGGATTGAACTTTGTTTTGAACCGTGGTCTATTGTAAAGGCAGGACTACAGGCAGGGGGCTTTAGCGATGAAACAGTTTTGGGAGGCCCTGGGGCAGTGGTCAGCAGCCTTGTTGTGTAGCGTCATGCTGTATGAGGTCTTTGCTGCATAAAACCCGGGAATCGATTGCGCCCGCTGGGTGTAGAATCTAGGCACGTTCAGCCCGAGGTTTTATCGTGTCTACCCCTTTCCGTGTGTTGTCTTTCATCCCGCCGATGACGCAGCTCAACACGCCCTATCCATCTACGGCTTACATCACCGGCTTTTTGCGCAAACAGGGCGTTGATGCCGTGCAGGCCGACATTGCGCTGGGCCTGGTGCTCAAGCTGTTTTCACCTGAAGGGCTGGACAGGATTGCCTCTGAAATTGAGCAGTACGAGGAGGTGACCGAGCGCGTGGCCCTGTTCATGGACCAGTTCAGCCGTTACCGTGCCACCATTGCCCCCACCATCCGCTTTTTGCAGGGGGGCGATTCCACCCTGGCCCACCGAATCAACAGCCGGGCTTTTTTGCCGGAAGGCCCGCGGTTCGAGGCGCTGGATGTGTATGTGGACGAAGAAGGGGGCGACCCGCTGGCCTGGGCCTTTGGTGCCTTGGGCGCGCAAGACAAGGCACGCCACCTGGCCACCTTGTACCTGAACGACCTGGCCGATGTCATTGCTGATGCGATTGATGAGCGCTTTGAGTTTGTGCGGTATGCAGAATCACTGGCCGGTAGCCAGCCCAGCTTCGACCCGCTGGCTGACGCCTTGCAGCAGCCTTTCACGCTGATTGATGAAATTCTTGTCGAGCTGACACTGGAAGAATTCAGGCGGCAGCAACCGCAACTGGTGTTGTTGTCTGTGCCCTTTCCCGGCGCGGTGTATGCGGCCTTGCGCATGGCACAGGCCATGAAGGCCGAGAACCCCACCATCAAAATTGGATTGGGTGGTGGCTATGTGAACACCGAGTTGCGTGAACTGGGCGAGCCACGCCTTTTCGACTTCGTAGACTTCGTTACGCTGGATTCAGGCGAGCGCCCCCTGCTGTGCCTGATTGAATACCTGCAAGGCAAGCGTGGCCCACAGCGGTTGGTGCGCACTTTCACGCGCAACGCTGAAGGAACGGTTCAATACACGAACTGGGCTGAACCCGATGTGCCGTTTGGCGATGTGGGCACCCCCACTTGGGATGGTTTGCCATTGCACAGCTACCTTAGCCTGCTCGACATGTTGAACCCCATGCACCGGCTCTGGAGTGATGGGCGCTGGAACAAGCTGACTGTGGCGCACGGCTGCTACTGGAAAAAATGCAGTTTTTGCGATGTGTCGCTTGATTACATTTCCCGCTATGAAAACGCCACAGCCACCGAGCTGGTCAATCGCATTGAACAAATCGTGGCCGAAACTGGCCAAACCGGTTTTCATTTTGTGGACGAGGCTGCACCCCCCAAAGCCTTGAAGGCCTTGGCACAGGAATTGATTGCCCGCAATGTGTCCATCTCTTGGTGGGGCAACATACGGTTCGAAAAATCCTTCACGCCCGAGCTTTGCCAGTTGCTGGCTGACAGTGGCTGCATTGCGGTTAGTGGCGGGCTGGAGGTGGCATCCGACCGCTTGTTGAACCTGATGAAGAAGGGCGTTTCAGTGGAGCAGGTGGCGCGGGTCACCAAAGGCTTTACCGATGCCGGCGTGTTGGTACACGCTTACCTGATGTACGGCTTCCCCACCCAAACTGTGCAAGACACCGTGGATGCGCTGGAATACGTGCGCCAATTGTTTGCCGAGGGCTGTATTCAATCGGGTTACTTTCATCGTTTTGCCTGCACCGTGCACTCGCCAGTGGGTAAAAACCCGGAAGAATATGGCATTCAATTGAAGCCCTTGCCCCAGGGCACTTTTGCGAAAAACGACATCGGCTTTATCGACCCCACGGGTGTAGACCATGCAGCGCTTGGCGAGGGCTTGAACCGCGCGCTTTACAACTACATGCACGGCATTGGCCTGGACCAGAATGTGCGCAGCTGGTTTGACCAAAAAGTGCCTCGCCCCACGGTGCAAAAAAACTTCATTGAGCAGGCTTTGTACGGCAAACCAGTCAAAACAGCTTAATATTGACAGTATGTAAACTTTAAAGGTGGCACCATGCGTTTAAAAACCCTGTTGATGCCCATGATCACCCAGCACCGGTTTGCGCGCGGCACCCTGCTCGCCCAACGCACCAAGGCCGAAAAAGCCCGGCTGGCCTCGGGCCGCCCCCACGAGGTTTATTACTTTCATCAGGTGGACGACCCCTACAGCCATTTGGTGGCCCAGGCTTTGCCCCGCTTTTTGGCGCGTTACAACATTGAATTGAAGCCACATGTGGTGAGCCCCCCACCCGATTCGGCCGCACCTGAACGGGAAAAACTGGTGGCCTACAGCCGAGTGGATGCTGCCTTGCTTGCGCAGCGCCATGGTTTGAGTTTTGTGGACCATGGCCGGCAACCAGCCTTAGCGCGTGCCCGTCAGGCCACCCACACTTTGGTGGCAGCCATTCAAGACGGGCAGTTTGTGGAGCATGTGGCCTCGGTGGGCCAGTGGTTGTGGGCCGGCGATGAAACCCAAATGCCTCCCGAGCAATTCAATGCATTGAAACCGGTGTCCAGCCAAGACGTGCAAAACCACATTGCACAGGCCGACGGGTTGCGAGACAAATTAGGGCATTACCTGGGCGGCATGTTGTATTACGAGGGCGAGTGGTACTGGGGCATTGATCGCCTGTACCACCTCGAGCAGCGCTTGCAGGCTTTGGGTGCGCAAGCCAATGGGGCCATTGCCTTGCTGTTTCCTGCAGACGATGGTCTTGAGCACGCCAAACCACTGGAGAACCCGCCAGACATTGATTTCTTCTTTTCTTTCCGCAGCCCCTATTCCGCCATCGTGGCCCCCCGCATTTTCGAGTTGGGCCGCCTGACTGGCGCGAAAGTCAATTTGCGTTTTGTATTGCCCATGGTGATGCGCGGCTTGCCCGTGCCCAAGGTGAAGCGCGAATACATTGTGTACGACACCGCCCGGGAAGCGCATGTGCGTAACATTCCTTTTGGTCGTTTGAACGACCCCGTGGGCAAACCCACTGAGCGCGGCCTTGCCTTGATTCCGTTTGCCGAACAGCACAGCAAGGGGCAAGAATTTGTGCTTTCCTACATGCAGGGTGTGTGGGCTGAAGGCATTGACGCCGGAAGCGACAAAGGTTTGAAAAAAATTGTAGAACGCGCTGGTTTGCGTTGGGAAGGTGCAGAAGTGGCCCTGCAGCACGAGGCCTGGCGCGAGCGGGCCACAGCCAACAGAGAGGAGCTGTTTGCCGCTGGTTTGTGGGGGGTGCCCTCATTCAAGGTGGGCAATACGGTGGTGTGGGGGCAAGACCGCCTGTGGGCTGTGCATGAAGCTTTGAAATTTCACTTAGCAACCTGATTTGCCTTGCTGAACGGGTGGGCATTTCACCGACCCATACGAGCAAAAAACACAGCAATCTCCAGGTTTGGGTTTCAACAAAATATTGCAGTGTTCACACTTGAAGAAAAACAGGCAGGCGTCCGTTGGCATTACGCAAAGGGTGCTTTTGCCGCAACTTGGACAAGTCAAAATCGACTCACGTACAACTTCAGTCATGGTGCGTTCCCCCGCTTTTACATGAACCATGGCACTGCCAACATGAGCATTGAAAGCACGGCGATTAACCAGTAAATCAGCTTCTGACCGCGGCTGCAAGCGTTGCAACCCTCCCTGCGCCAGAACATTTTGTAGTAAGCAAATGCCAGCAAGCTGATCGTGATCACCATAAAAACGGGTCGGTAGGGTTCCAACGCAGCAAATATGCCGATTGATGCACTGCTTCCCACGCCCACAGCCAGCAGCAGAAGCGGACCAAGGCAACAAACGGAAGCCCCGAATGCCGCGAGTGCGGTCGCAATCAGGGTGCCGGTATTTTGAGGTGTTGTCATGTTGGTATTTCTCAATGCATTAGGAAGTGATATTGTGAAAGCCGTACCTAAGTACGGAGTCAACAGGCATGATTCAAAAACACACATTAAGTATCGGCGGGTTGGCCCAGGCAGCGGGCGTGAATGTTGAAACCATTCGTTACTACCAGCGCGTGGGCATGCTTGCACAACCTGCAAAACCCCTTCAGGGCGCCCGTAAATATGGTCCACGGGACATCAAGCAGATCCGCTTTATAAAGCGAGCGCAGGCCTTGGGTTTTACCCTGTCCGAGGTGGCTGAACTGCTAGCGTTGGGCAATGCGAGTTCCTGTCGTGAAACGCAGGTATTGGCTGAAAGCAAGCTGGAGTCCATTAGCTCACGGATTCAAGACCTTGTAAAAATGCAGGATACTTTGCAGCAGCTTGTGGCGCGGTGTAATGCAATAGACAAATCGACCAATTGCCCCATTATTGATGCATTGGTGGGCGATGAATAGCTTGACCTTGTCACCATGTCAGGGTTTCTAATAAAGTAAAATAAGTACTGATCAAGGAAATTTCATGCCAGGTTGCAACCATTGCCCCTCTGATGAAGCGGCCAAGTCTGCTGCAAACAATCCCGGTTTTCGCAAGGTATTGTGGATCGCGCTGATTGCGAACGCAGCCATGTTCTTCATTGAAGTGGGTGCCAGTTGGTCGGCAGGCTCCGTATCTCTGCTTGCCGATTCACTCGATTTTGGTGGTGATGCGGCCAACTATGCTTTGTCCCTGTTTGTGTTGGGAATGGCGCTTCAAACCCGTGCCAAAGCAGCCTTGCTCAAAGGGGTGTGCATGGGGCTGTATGGTGTTGGTGTATTGGGTTTTGCCGGGTATGCAGCCATGCACGGCCAGGTACCTTCTTACGCCACCATGGGTGTCGTGGGTTTAATGGCTTTGAGCGTGAACGTGGGTGTTGCAGCCATTCAGTACCGTTATCGCAATGGCGATTCCAACATGCGCTCGGTGTGGCTGTGCAGCCGCAACGATGCAATCGGTAACCTCGCTGTGTTGGGTGCTGCATTGCTGGTGGGTGTTACGCAAACAGCCTGGCCCGATCTTGCGGTGGCCGCACTCATGGCCACACTCGGTTTAACAGCGTCTGTCAGTGTCATCAAACAGGCAAGGGCTGAAATACGGGATGAGGCGATCACCGGTGCACATTCTCATTGATTTGAGGTATTGAACCTTTTTCTGTCTGTGTTACTCTCATGCCCATGAAGAAAATTTATGTTCTGTTGTTGATCATGATGCTTCCGCTGCAAAGCCTTTGGGCCGCGGTGGAGTTGTATCACGTGCACGACTCAGGGCATGCTTCGTCGCTTCAAGTGGTGGGTCATTCTCACGGTAATCATGATCACTCCAGTACCTCTGCCGATACGCAAAGCCTTCAAGACAACGCGGGTAAATCGACATGTGATACCGACCACCACCACTGCCATGCTCACGGTGCGAGTGTGCTGCCCAGCCTGTTGACCATTGAAATGCTTCCCCATGCCCTGGATCAGGAATCTGATCAATTCACGGGCTTTCAATCTTTTTCTTCAAACCGCATCGAACGCCCGAAATGGGCCTGAACAAAACCTGAGTTAGTTGTCCGTTTTGGCCTGTCTATGCCGGCTCAAGACTGAAATTTCATCAGCTTTTGTTTGGAGAGAATCCATGTATTCACCACATCGTGTGGTGTCCACTTGCCTGGCTTTCTTAATGGCCAGCACGATGGCCTCGGCATTTGCCGAGTCGGCCGTCGAAGTGGAAACCGAATTGACGGTTCGCCTTGCGTTTGAATCTGCATTAAGCCTGGATCCCGAGATTCAAGCCCAAGGCAAACGACTGGAGGCGCTTGAGGCCCGACGCAGTGCGGCAAACGCCTTCACTGCAGCGCCTCTTTCTGTAGAAGGTTCTTATCGAACCGACCGCAACTACAACAATCAGGGCCTGCGGGAGCTCGAACTGGGCTTGTCTGCCCCAATCTGGAACTGGAACGAACGCAGCCGGACACAGGCGCTGCGCGACAGTGAAATCGAGCTTGCCAAGAAGCAGCTTGAGCAGAAGAAGCTGGAACTTGCTGGCCTGGTTCGCCAAACCCTGTGGGATACCCTGGCCGCCAATCTGGATGTTGAAATTGCACAGGTCCGGACCAAAACTGCCAAGGAATTGATGGTGGATGTGGATAGACGTGTCATGGCCGGGGAACTGGCACAGACTGATTTCTATCAGGCTTCTGCATTGTATGCCCAGTCCAAGGCCGACCTTGGGCGTGCATTGGGCGCTTTGGGAGACCTTAGCGCGGAATATGCCGCGATGATTGGTTTGCCTGTGTCAACACTGTCTCGCATTCAAACTGAAAGCACTGACATTCCCAATGGCTTGAAACCGCTGGATCATCCTGCCCTGAAGCTGGCACAGGCGCAACTGAATGCACAGCAGCGACAGGCTGATCTGGTACAAACCCAGGCCAGAGCCAATCCCGAATTGGGGCTCGCGGTGATCAGTGACCGTGGCGCATTTTCATCAACAAGCGAAAAATCGCTCGTGGTGTCAACCCGCATACCGCTGGGCAATTCTTCAGAGTATCAAAGCCGGGTATTGCAGGCCGAAAGTGATCAGCTTGCCGCACAGGCCCTGCTGGTTAAAACGCAAAGGTCAGTGGTTGCGCGCGGCCGCGCTGCGGAGGGTAACCTGGACATGTTTTCCCAGTTAAAAACGTCTGCACTGGAGCAGGCTGACCTTGCCGATAAAACGTATCGGCTGTATCGGCGTTCATTCGACTTGGGGGAAACCGATCTTCCAACCCTGCTGCGCTTTGAACAACAGGCTTTTGAAGCCAACAGGCTTGCCCGAAAGTCTGCCGTGGAATATGCCGCCAAAGTCTCTGCCTACAAACAGGCACTTGGACTTTTACCATGACGATCAAAGAGATTCATGCCATGAAATACATCAATTCAAAATCGACTTACATGGGTGCGGTGTTTGTTGCACTCGCCCTTTTTACGACACCAAGCAGTTTTGCAGGCCCCGGACATGATCACGGTGATGAAGCGCCGACAGCCACTGGCGAAGCGTCGCCACGGGTGGTGATGGAATCGGACCTGTTCGAAGCGGTGGGTATTTTGAAAGGTCGCACGCTGGAAATTTACATTGACCATGCTGCCACCAATGCACCAGTTGAAAATGCGGAGCTTGATCTGGAGCTCAATGGAAACCCGACACCCGTTGAGTTGCATGCCGTGGGTGAATTTGATGCGGTGCTGCCTGAGGGTTTGTCTGAGGGATCCGTGTCGGTGGCCTTGACAGTTTCATCTGGTGAACTCACCGATCTGCTGGCCGGTCAACTCGACCTGTCGCATGCAGACGACCACGCCACCGATGAGGAATCTCATTCACATGCCTGGGAATGGGTGTTGTATGGCTTGGGCGGCATGTTGCTTCTCGGTTTGCCTGTTGTTGGTTTTGTACGAAAAAAAATGAAGGAAGGCAAACAATCATGATCAACAAAAATTTTGCACTCTCGGTCTTGGTGTTCGGCCTTTTTAGTCCTTTGAATATTTACGCGGGCCCTGGCCATGATCATGGCGATGAAGCAGTCGAGCAAACCCTGGGCGATGGCCCCAAACGGCAAGCCACGGGCGAGGTGTTTTTGCCCAAGCCTGCCCAGCGCCAATTGGGTATTCGCACTTTGAAAACCGAGATCATGCCCCAGGCCAAGGTGATTGAACTGAACGGCAAGGTGGCACTGGATCCGCAGACCGGGGGCATTGTTCAAACCACCCTGGGTGGAAGTTTTGTACCACCGGGTCAAGGTGTTCCGCAATTGGGCCAACAAGTGAAAAAGGGCCAGGTGCTGGGATTCATTCAAACACCGCAAGCCGCCTTGGAAAAATCATCGCAACAGGCGCAACTTGCTCAACTGAGGTCTGAACTGACCTTGACCGAGAAGCGGCTGGAGCGTCTTTTGCAGCTGGCAGACACAGTACCAAAGAAGGAAATCGACGCTGCCCAGGCCCAGGTTCAAAGCCTGAAGGGCCAGGTGGTTGCCCTGGCTGGCGGCATTGCTTCAAGAGAAACATTGCGTGCGCCGTCCACCGGCATTGTGGCGTCATCCATGGCCATTTCCGGCAAGGTTTTTTCGGAAGGAGATGTGTTGTTTGAAATTGTTGACCCGGCAGTGGTGCGTGTAGAGGCAAGCTGGTACGAGTCTGGCGTGGTTCCCGATTTTCAATCCGCCCGCGTTCAAGCCGGTGAAAAGGGGGTAAAGCTGAAGTACCTGGGTGCGGCAAGCAGTGTAAAGGACCAGGCGTTGACACTGGCATTCGAAGCACGGGGGCTGGAAAACACCAGTTTTCCGACCGGGCAATTGCTGAAGGTGTATGCGGAACAGTCCGGGGGCGTTGATGCCGTGGCTGTGCCCAGTGCTGCGGTGGTCAAGAATGCGTCGAACCAAACCATTGTGTGGGTGAAAAAGGAGCCTGAAGTTTTCGAGCCCATGGTGGTGTTGACCGAACCGCTCAACGGACTTGAGGTGTTGGTTCGTGGTGGACTTTCCGGCGGTGAACGCGTGGTTGTTCAGGGCGCAACCCTGATTAACCAGGTTCGATAAGGGGCTTTGTCATGTTTCAGTTTTTACTCGACAGCAGCCTGAAGAACCGGCTGTTGGTGTTGCTGGCCGCACTTATCCTGACCTTGTACGGTGCATTCACACTCACCCAGACTCCGGTGGATGTGTTTCCCGATTTGAACAAACCCACCGTTACGGTGATTACCGAGGCCGGGGGCATGGCCTCGGAAGAAGTGGAACAACTGATTACCTTTCCACTGGAAACCGCGCTGAACGGCTTGCCGGGGGTGGAAGTAATCCGTTCGGTGTCCAGTGCAGGTTTGTCGTTCATCTATGTGACGTTCAATTGGGATACTGAAATTTACCGCGCACGGCAAATGGTTTCAGAACGGCTTTCCAGCATGGAAGAATCCATTCCTTCCGGGGTTGCACCAACCATGGGGCCGGTCAGTTCCATCATGGGCGAGATCATGCAGATCGCCATACCGATTGATGTGAAAAAAATCTCGCCGATGCAAGTGCGTGAATACGCCGACTGGGTGTTAAGGCCCCGTTTGTTGTCCATTCAGGGGGTGGCGCAGGTCATTCCCATTGGTGGCGAGGTGCGGCAGTTTCAAGTACAGCCCAATTTGCAGCGCATGGTTGAACTGGGCATCACGATTGAAAACGTGCAACAGGCCCTAAGCGGTTTTGCGTCCAACACCTCGGGCGGTTTTTTGTCGCTCAATGGCCGCGAGTACCTGATTCGACATTTGGGCAGAACTTCGTCACTGGATGACTTGCGCAATGTGGCAGTGGGTTCCCGAAGTGGTCAGGCCGTGTTGCTTAAACAAGTTGCTCAAGTGGATTTTGCAGCGGCCGTGAAGCGGGGCGATGCAGGCTATGAAGGCAAGCCGGCCGTCATTCTGGGCATTCAAAAACAACCCAGTGCCGATACCATCAGCCTGACCAATCGCATTGAAGAGGCTTTGGTTGGCATGAGCAGCAACTTGCCCGAAGGCATGGAAAAACCACGGGTTACTTTTCGGCAGGCAAGTTTTATTGAATCATCCATTTCAACCTTGCAAGGCAAGTTGATTGGTGCCTCGGTGTTTGTTGCTGCTGTGCTGTTTTTCTTCCTGGGCACTTTGCGCCCTACGGTGATCGCGCTTACGGCAATACCCGTGTCCATTTTCATGACCGCCCTGGTGTTTAACTACTTTGGTTTGTCCATCAACACCATGACCCTG
>NZ_LUJK01000011.1 GCF_001601825.1 Limnobacter sp. CACIAM 66H1
GAAGAAATTTGTATTTTTCTGCAACACAGCAAAAGTGTGTTCCAACCACCCCACAAGACGACGAAAACAAGCCCCTGACGCACAAGGATTTTTTTCTGAGTTGCACAAAAAACAGGCTCCCGAAGGAGCCCTGAAAATATTTCATTTTTGTGACGCTCAAGCCCTTTAGAAGGAGCTTTGAACCCATTTAATTCCAATTTAATTCAAATTAATCTGAAAAATTCGGTCTTATTTGTTCTTGAAATCGGGCTTCCGCTTCTCAACGAAGGCTGCCATGCCCTCTTTTTGATCTTCAGTGGCAAACAAACTGTGGAACATGCGGCGCTCAAAAAGCATTCCTTCGGACAACGACCCTTCGAATGCACGATTAATGCTTTCTTTGGCCATCATGACAGAGGGATTTGAATAAGCAGCAATCACCGTGGCCGCCTCAATCGCCTCATCGAGGCACTTGTCCGCAGGAACGACCCGAGAAACAAGGCCGGCACGCTCGGCCTCGGCCGCATCCATGAGACGGCCGGTCAAGCAAAGGTCCATGGCCTTGGCTTTGCTGATAGCGCGGGGCAAGCGCTGGGTACCGCCGGCGCCTGGAATGATACCGAGCTTGATTTCAGGCTGACCAAATTTGGCAGTGTCAGCACAAATAATGAAATCGGTCATCATGGCCAACTCGCAACCACCGCCCAGAGCAAAACCGCGGACAGCGGCAATCACTGGTTTGCGAATATTGCGGATGGTTTCCCAGTTGCGAGTGATGTATTCGCTTTTGTACACATCCATATAAGTGAATGTAGCCATGGCTCCAATGTCGGCCCCGGCTGCAAAGGCCTTCTCATTGCCAGTGATGACCATGGCTCCGATGTTCTCATCGGAATCAAAGTCCATCAAAGCCTGGCCCAACTCTGTCATTAACTGGTCGTTCAGCGCATTCAGAACCTGGGGGCGATTCAAGCGCACCAAGCCGACTTTGCCAATGGTTTCTACAAGAATGGTTTCATAGGTCATGTTTAGTCTCCAGCTTATTTGATTGGGATAGGGAAAGTCTAACCGCTCAAATTCGAGGAATCGGCGACTGAAAAGAGTTTTGAAGGAAGACGTGACTTTATTTTCTGTCTAGGACAAAATAGGGGCACTTTGGACAAAACAGGTAGTAAAGAATGACAAAGTGCGTATTTGTAATGGGCGCCAATAGTGCGATTGCCCAAGAATTGATTCGGTTGTGCGTGGACTCCGGCCAGGAGGTAGTTGCCGCGGGACGAGACACTGCGGTACTTGAGGCTCTGTATGGCCACTTGTCGAATGTTCATATCGTAGAGGTTCAAGCTTGTGACTCCGGTTCAGTGGACGCGGCTTTTCAGGCTGTGGTTGCAGAAGGCTGGCATGTTGATGGCTACGCACATTGCGTGGGTTCCATTTTGGTGGCCCCGCTTGTCAAAACCAGCGACGCTCAACTTGACAGCGTCATGCAGGTCAACCTGCTTTCGGCCATGTACGGCTTGAGAGCGTTTTTGAAACAGGCGAAGGCACAGGGCCAGGGTGGCTCGGCGGTGCTTGTGTCAACTTGCGCAACCGGAATTGGCGTACCCAATCACGAGGCGATTGCAGCGGCGAAGGCTGGCGTTGAAGGCCTGGCCAAATCAGCAGCAGCTACACATGCGGCCGACAATATTCGAATTAACGTGGTTGCACCGGGTTTGACTGACTCCCCGATTGCTTCGGCGTTTCTGAAAAGCGACATGATGCGGGCGGCAAGTGCAAAGCAATATCCTCTGCAGGGCATCAACACACCAGCCGAAGTGGCACAAGCAATGCATTGGCTGTTGAGCGATGGCGCCAGCCGGATGACCGGCGCTGTATTGAACGTCGATGGCGGCTTCCGGAATATACGCCCTCTTGTGAAGTAAACCCCATTCGATTGAAAGTAGGCCCACCATGCAGTACCGCACACCCAACAAATTTGAATCGAGTCGCAGAGCCGCATTGGATGCATTGGCAAAAGTAGACCCGATACTTTATAGCCGCTCCCGAAACTTTCTCGATGGGGCAGTGACTGGCTTATCCCCTTGGATTACCCATGGATACCTGAGTGTTCGAGAGGCCACGCAGGTCTTGATGGAAAAATACCGCCTGAGTTTTGAGGACAAACTGATATTCGAGTTCGCTTGGCGCGAATTTTTCAAGCATGCGCATGCTGAACTGGGGAGTGGAATTCTGAACGATGTTCGCCGCCCCGTCTGGCCCGGCAGGTACAACCATCAATTGCCGGACGATATCCGGGAAGGCCGAACCGGAATTGAAGCAATTGATGCCGGGGTGGCGTTGCTATACGAGACCGGCTATTTGCACAACCATGTGCGGATGTGGATTGCCTCGTATGTAGTACATATGCGCAAGGTGCACTGGAAAGTGGGCGCTGACTGGATGTATGCCCATTTATTGGATGGAGACCTCGCCTCCAACCATTTGAGCTGGCAGTGGGTGGCGGGTACGTTCAGCCACAAACCATACGTGTTTAACTCGGACAATGTGAAAAAATACGCTCCGAAGTGGGATTGTAGCGGTACGGCGATCGACACCGACTATGAAGACCTTGAATCGATCGCTCGCAGCAAACGCGATGTGGGGCGCGAGAGAAATGCGCCACCCGTTGGAGTCGCTGAGCCGACTAGCCACTCCTTTGATGTTGAGCTATTGAGCGACACGCTGAAGCGCAAGACGGTGGATCTTCGCCAACAGGCTGGTGTTGACTCGTGCAGTGCACTGATGAGCAACTTCAGGAAGATCAATTTGGTTCACCCCTGGGATCTGAAAGCCTGTTTTGATTTAACACAAAGCGGTGAATTGCGCGTGGGGCTGATTGACTGTGCGTTTCACAAAGCTCACCCGTGGAATAAGCAGCGATGGGATTTCGTGTTGAACGCCATGGAAACTGGCTGCGACCAGATCTGGGTTGTGAACACGGATGACATTGGACACTGCACAAGCATGCTGGCCAGCTTCATGAAAACCGGCGCCGAGTTTGAATTAAGAGAAACATTGAATTCAGGTTACCTGATGATCGGACGGTGTTTTCCGGTTCGATGGGTACCCGAGGAAAAGCTGCTCCCAAACCCGCTGCGCTTTCAACAGAGCTTTTCGCGCTTTTACAGAGAGGCCACTTTGATGGCGGGCAGTCTCGAGGAGGCGATACATGGCGGCATTTTGGTGGAATAACAGATGGCACAGGCATTGAAAACACACTGGATGAATATTCTTGGTTACGCTGGATTAATTCCTTTTTTGGGTTTGGCAGCCCTCACCGGGATATACACCGGCACCGAAACTGCTGAGCAGCTCGCTTATTACAACCTGATCTATGCCCTGTGCATTATTTCTTTTTTGGGTGCTGTGCATTGGGGATTGGCGATTTCACTCAGTAGCCAGGAGCAAGCCACTTACCTGGCGGGGTTGGACCAAGCAGAATTTGAAACTCGGAGTTTTATCTGGGGTGTGACGCCCTCGCTGCTGGCCTGGTTGGTCGGTGCATTTTCACCACCCCAGTTCACCCTGTGGATTCTTACATTGGTATTGGGCTTAGTCTGGCTGGTGGACCAACGCTTTTTAAAGCCGATGAAAGCCTTTGATGCCTACCTGCGCTTGAGAAACCACCTGACTTTGGGTGCAATTCTTGGATTGCTGGTGACCGCCTGCTTTGCCTAATGGTGTAGTCTTGAATCAAGACTGATCAGAAGCAAGGATGGAAAAGTATGTTCAAGGCGGTATTTCTTCAGAAAAACGAACAAGGCGAATTCAAGGCCAGTGTTCAAGAGCTGGACGAGACTCAATTGCCTGGATCTGGCGATGTGCTGGTTCAGATTTCCCACTCCACTCTCAATTACAAAGACGGTCTGGCCATTTGTAACAAGTCACCCGTAGTACGCCAGTGGCCCATGGTGGCGGGTATTGATGGTGCGGGTACTGTGCTGGAAAGCGCCCACCCTGGATTCAAACCCGGAGATGAAGTGATTCTGAATGGATTCGGTGTGGGTGAAACGCATTGGGGCTGTCTGGCAGAAAAAGCCAGATTGAAAGGTGACTGGCTGATCAAACGCCCCGAGGGCCTGAGTGCGGCGCAGGCCATGGCGATTGGCACGGCAGGTTACACCGCCATGCTGTGTGTGTTGGGCCTTGAGAAAAGCGGCGTGAAACCGGAGAGTGGTGAGATTTTGGTGACCGGTGCAACCGGTGGCGTGGGCAGTATTGCGATTGTGCTGTTGCGCAAACTCGGATACACCGTGGTTGCCACGAGTGGGAAACCTGAGCAAACCGAGTTTTTGAAAGGCCTGGGCGCCAGTGAGGTATTGGACCGCAAGTTGTTGAGTGAACCCGGGAAACCCTTGCAACGTGAACGTTGGGCTGGTGTAGTGGACTGTGTGGGTTCGCACACACTGGCCAATGCCTGTGCACAGACAAAGTACGGCGGTACTGTGACCGCTTGCGGCTTGGCTCAGGGCATGGATTTTCCCTCTTCAGTGGCACCATTCATTTTGCGAGGTGTTGCCTTGAAAGGGATTGATTCGGTGATGGCGCCGCTCGCGGTACGTGAAGAGGCATGGCGCAGACTGGCTTCAGACCTCGATTTGAATAAACTGAATGACCTGACTCGGACACTCCCTCTGGAGGGTGCGATTGAAGCGGCGGCTCAAATTATGGCAGGCACTAACACCGGCCGAGTGTTGATTAAAATTTAATAGATTCATAGCGACCATGTTGCATTACCAGGTTACGGTGGCAGACCCAAAGGGCCACTACTTTGACGTTCAGTTGCAATTTGAGATTGCAATGGAGCAACTGCAGGGCGCGGGTGAAAAGCGCTGGATTGACCTGAGCTTGCCTACCTGGATTCCAGGCAGCTATCTGATTCGGGAATTTTCACGGAACGTGCTGTACGTGCGTGCGCAGGCTGGATCGGTTGAAACTGCATGCACGCGGGAAAGAAAGGACACTTGGCGTGTTCACGTGGATGCCGCGCAACTTGTGCCGACTTCCCAGTCACTGTTAGTTCAATGCGAATGGCGAGTGTACGCGTGGGACTTGTCAGTCCGCGGTGCACACTTGGATGATACCCATGGTTTTTTCAACGGCACCAGCCTGTTTTTATGCCCGAGGGGATTCGACCGAGAGCCGGTTGAACTGACAATTTCGAGACCGGGGGAGGATTTGCAGGATTGGCTGGTTGCCTGTGGAATGCCCAGTCAGCCAGGTACATTGAAAGACCGCCACGGTTGCCCGGTGCTGCGGGCAGGAAGCTCCGTCAAGTTCAAGGCGACCGACTTCGATAGTTTGATCGATCACCCGGTGGAAATGGGTGAATTGCAGGTTGAAAGTTTCTCTGCCCTCGGCGTGGAACATGTATTCGCCGTGTATGGCGCCGATACAGACCTTGACTTACTGCGCATTTGTAACGACCTGAAACCGGTGTGCGAGGCCCAAATTGCCCTATTCGAACCGGAAACCAGGCGAGCGCCCTTTGAACGCTATGTGTTTATGCTGCATGCGACCGACAACGGCTACGGTGGACTGGAACACAGAAACAGCACCGCCTTGCTTTTTAACGCGGGAGAGTTGCCACAACGCGGCGTTGAAAAAGCGCCCAAAGGGTATGAAGGCTTTCTGGGGCTTTGCAGCCATGAGTACTTTCATTCTTGGAACGTAAAGCGGATGAAGCCAGCCGCATTTGTTCCTTACGACTTGACCCGGGAAAACTACACTCGACTGCTTTGGATCTTCGAGGGCTTCACCTCTTATTACGACGACGTGATGCTGGCACGCGCTGGCAAATTGACTGAAGAGGCTTATCTGAAAAGCGTGGGCAGAAACGTTGCTCAGGTGATGAAAGGGCCTGGGCGCTTGAATCAAAGTGTGGCTGACAGTTCCTTCGATGCATGGACCAAATACTACCGACAAGACGAAAACGCACCCAACGCGATTGTGAGTTATTACACCAAAGGCTCACTGGTGGCTTTGTGTATTGATTCCGTACTTCGACAGCGAACCAGCGGACAAAAAAACCTGGACGACGTGATGCGATTGATGTGGCAAAAAAAGGGATCTGGGCGGGAAGGGTTGCAGGAAGACGAATTTCCCGGTTTGGTGCTCGAAGCCACTGGAGTCGACCTTGGGCAGGAAATTTCAGAGTGGACCCAGAGCACGGCAGAGTTGCCATTGAATGATGCGCTGAAGGCTTATGGTTTTACACTAAGCCAAACCCCGAATGATGAGCAGATTTACCTCGGATTACACGGTCAATTCAAACCTGAAGGCATGCTGGTGAAGCAGGTAATCAACGGCGGCCCGGCGCATGCGAGCGGAATTTCAGCAGGCGATTTACTGGTGTCTCTAGGCGAAAAGAAACTGACTGAAACGCACTACAAGCGGATGTTGGCAGCGAGCCAGCCTGGCGTTGCGCTTCGGGCCATTGGATTTCGCGCTGAGCGATTGCTGGAGTTTAGCTTGCTGGCAGGCAAGCCAGTATCCAATGAGTGGACGATCAAGAAACTGGAACAGATTGATGGCAGCACTGTTCCGGCGCCGTGGCTTCAGTAAAAAAGATCGGCCAGTGCCCGGCCTGGTGAGGGTGCTCTCATGAACGCCTCACCAACCAAAAATGCGTGAATATCGTTGGCTCGCATGAGTGCGACGTCGTCACGGGTTGCAATACCGCTTTCGGTAACCAATAAATGTTCGGGCCCTACTCGGTCTTTCAGATCCAGCGTGGTTTTCAATGACGTTTCAAATGTTCGCAAATTGCGGTTGTTCACTCCAATTAAAGGGGTTTTCAACTGCAAAGCGATGTCCATTTCTTGTGCATCGTGCACTTCCACCAGCACATCCATACCCAGTTCGTTGGCACATTGCTCGAGTTCCAGCAGTTGAGGCAACTGCAAGGCAGAAACAATCAACAAGATAGCGTCAGCCCCCAAACCCCGGGCCTGCACAACCTGATAAGTGTCGATGATGAAATCCTTACGGATACACGGCAAACCACTCGCTTCACGAGCCAAGTCGAGGTACTGAGGCGCGCCTTTGAAGTATTGAATGTCAGTGAGAACTGACAGACAGGTCGCTCCGTGCTCAGCATAGCTTTTTGCAATTTCCACGGGATCGAAAGGTTCGCGCAAAATACCTTTGCTGGGGCTGGCACGTTTTACCTCTGCAATAACTGCAGGCAAACCTTTGGCCACCGCAGTTTTCATGGCATTGGTGAAACCCCGCGTTGGTGCCAACCTGGCGGCTTTTGCCAACCATTGCACTTCAGACAACACCTTTTTGCCCTGCGAAATTTCTTCGCGTTTGGTGGCGAGGATTTTGTCAAGAATATCGCTCATGATGCTGCCTTGTTTTATTGCTCAATCGACTTGGTGAAATCGACGAATTCATTGAGTTTGCGAATTGCCGCGCCACTGGATATCGTCGCGCGGGCGACTTCAACCCCCCCTTTCAGGCTATCCACGATTCCAGCGGTATACAGACCAGCAGCACTATTAAGCAATACGATGTCCCCGATTACACCGCCCTTGCCATTCAAAGCATGGAAAATTTTGTCGCGTGACTCCTGCACGGAACCTGCGTGCAAGCTGCTGTGTGAGGCCCTGGTCAGACCGAAATCTTCTGGCTTGATGGAGTAGTTTCTGATTTCACCGTCATGCAGCTCTGCAATTTGTGAGTCGCATTCAATACACAGTTCGTCCATGCCGTTCTCGCCATGAACAATGAGCGCCTGAACAGACCCTAAACGCCGAAGCACCTCGGCCTGCAATTCAAGCAAGTTGGCGCTATATACACCCATGACCTGACGTTTGGCATTGGCTGGATTAGTCAATGGACCCAGAATATTGAACACAGTACGCACACCCAGTTCTTTTCGGACCGGGCCAGCAAAACGCATGGCACTGTGGTGATTTGGGGCAAACATGAAACCAATGCCAACCCGATCAATCGACTGCGCAACCTGCTCTGGTTTAAGGTTGATGTTGGCACCCAGCAATTCAAGCACATCGGCGCTGCCAGAATTGGATGACACACTGCGACCACCATGCTTGCCAACTTTTGCACCGGCCGCCGCCAACACAAACATGCAAGCTGTAGAAATATTGAATGTTTGCGCACCGTCCCCGCCCGTGCCGCACAAGTCAACCACCTCGGTGCCTGAGGGTAATTCAACTGGGGTTACCAGATCCCGCATCACCTGCGCAGCTGCAGCCACCTCTTCGGCTGTTTCACCTTTGACCCTCAAACCCACCAGCAAGCCGGCAATTTGCGCGGTGGTTAGACCACCACTTAGCAGCGCTTGAAAGGCTTGACGTGTTAAATCGTGCGACAAGTCTTGACCTGCGAGCAGCTGGTTCAGTATTGCAGAGTAATTAAAAGGTTGGGACATGACGTGTGTGAACAAAAAAGTTGGATATGTTAGGTGCGTGTGGGATTAAGCAGCCACAGGTGATTTAACGCGCTTTAAAAAATTCTTCAGGAGGTCATGACCCCGGTCACTCAAGATCGACTCGGGGTGAAACTGAACCCCTTCAACATCCAGTGTTTTGTGGCGTACACCCATAATTTCTCCATCCGCAGTTTCTGCAGTCACCTCCAGACAATCGGGCAAACTCTCACGCTCAATGGCCAAGGAATGATAACGAATGCATGTCAGCGGATTGGGCAATCCTTCAAACACACCCACATTGGTATGGTGAACCGGGGAAGTTTTACCGTGCATGATGGTTTTTGCACGCACCACTTTGCCACCAAATGCTTCGCCAATGGCCTGATGCCCGAGGCATACCCCGAGAACCGGCACCACACCGGCCATGCGCTGAATCATTTCGATGGACACGCCAGCCTGCGCAGGCGAGCATGGTCCGGGAGATACACACACTGCGCTTGGCCTTAAAGCGAGCGCCTCATCGACGGTGATCGCATCGTTGCGAACAACATGAACCTGTTGCCCCAATTCGCCGAAATACTGCACGAGATTGAAGGTGAAACTGTCGTAGTTGTCGATCATCAACAGCATGGTGGACCTGCATTTCAAATAGAGGGGGAGAAAGAAGCGCGTGTTCGATTAAAATGTTAACACATGCGCCTGCCACGGCTCCTTGCGGGCTGGAACTATCACGACAACTCGCCATCCAGCCCAGCCTGAACCAACTCAGCGGCACGCATCACCGCGCGTGCTTTGTTTTCAGTTTCAAGCCATTCACTTTCAGCAACCGAATCGGCAACTACACCGGCACCGGCCTGAACATACAGGGTTTGGTCTTTCACAACGCCTGTGCGAATTGCAATTGCCACGTCCATAGTCCCTGTGAAACTAAGGTAACCACATGCCCCGCCATATACACCGCGTTTGGTGGGCTCGAGCTCGTCGATGATTTCCATGGCCCGAACCTTGGGCGCACCAGAAAGCGTGCCCGCCGGAAAGGTAGCGCGCAAGACATCCATCGCGCCCATGCCTGGCTTCAAATCACCCTGCACATTGCTGACTATGTGCATGACATGGGAATAGCGCTCTATGATCATTTTCTCGGTGACCTTTACTGAGCCCACCTGAGCAATGCGCCCCACATCATTGCGTGCGAGGTCGATCAACATGACATGCTCAGCAATTTCCTTGGGATCGGCCAGCAGTTCTTCAGCCAAGGCCTGATCTTCAAGCGGAGTTTTGCCACGAGGGCGCGTCCCGGCGATTGGGCGCAAGGTGACCAGCGGTGATTTGCCCTCCACCTGATCCTGCCGAACCAGGATTTCAGGCGATGAGCCCACCACCTGAAAACTGCCGAAGTTGTAGTAGAACAAATAGGGTGATGGATTCAGGGAGCGCAAAGCGCGATACAACATCAGTGCGTCCTGGGTGAAACGCTTGCTAAGCCGTTGCCCCAAAACCACCTGCATCACATCGCCCGCCGCGATGTATTCCTTGGACCTGGCAACCATGTCAAAGAAATATTCCTTGCTCATGCTGCGATCGATCGGGGTGCTTTCGCTGCTGCCAGACACTGGAATGGCAATCGGCTCACGAAGTTGCGCCATCAGCCGCTTGACCTCAGCAACACCGTTTTCATACGCATTGGTTTGCGCGGGATCGACAAACACAATGAGCTGAATGGTGCCCTGGATGTTGTCCACCACCGCCATGCGATCGGTAAACATGAGAAGAATGTCGGGAATGCCAAGATCATCTGCCTTGCGACTGGCCTCCAGCCGAGGCTCCATGTAGCGCACAGTGTCGTAGCCAAAATACCCGGCCAAGCCACCAAAAAAGCGTGGGCTGCCGTTGACTGGTGGAACCTTGAAACGTGCGTGATATTGCTCGATGAATTGCAGCGGGTCGCCGTTGAATGTTTCGAGCGTTTCCAGTGTGCCATCAGAATGCTGCCGTTGCACCAACACAGAATGCTCAACCACCTTGACAGTAATGCTGGAGGGCAGACCCACAAACGAATAACGGCCCGACCGTTCGCCACCCACTACAGACTCAAGCAAAAAGGTGTTGGGCTGATTGGCCAGTTTGAAATACACCGACAATGGTGTGTCGAGATCGGCGTAGCAACGCGCAATCAAGGGAATGCGGTTATAACCTTGCGCAGCAAATTGATCGAATTCGTTTTGAGAAATCATTGTGGTACCCGTGTGCCCAGCAGGCGTTGTGCAGCTTCTTCGATTGTGTTCACAATTCCATCGCATGGTGTTTCGTGAACAGATCGCCCCTCGTTGTAACCATAGGGCAACAGCCAACACTCTACGCCTGCGGCACGGGCAGCCAGCGCATCGTTCACGGAGTCACCGATCATCAATGCCTGCGAAGGCTCGACGCCAAGCAGCTTGCAAGCGTGGGTTACCGGCATGGGATCTGGCTTCTTGACCGGGCAGGTATCGCCGCCCACCATCACTTCAAAATAATCGGCAATACCCGTGCGCTCAAGCAAAGGTTGGGTGAAACGCTCAGGCTTGTTGGTGACCACCGCGAGCTTGATTCCCGCATTCTTCAACAGTGCCAACCCCTCTTTGACACCGGGATAAAACACCGAATGATTGCCGTTGATGTGGGTGTAGTGGTTTTGCCAGTTGGCCATGGCCTGTGCGTACAGCTCGGGCGACGCCTTTTCGGTCATGCTGCCGGTCAGGCTTCGATTGACCAGGTTTTCAGCGCCCTTGCCAACATAGACCGCCACTGTTTCTTCGGGTAACACGGGTTTTCCCAAGTCGACCAGCATGGCATTCACCGCAGCGGCCAGATCGGGTACTGTGTGCAAAAGTGTTCCGTCCAGGTCGAACAATACTGCTTGCTTGGTCATGATTGTTTATCTCGTAGTGGCGAGCTCGGCGCGCATTTGATCGATCACGGCCTTGTAGTCGGGCTTGCCGAAAATGGCTGAGCCAGCAACAAAGGTGTCGGCACCTGCGCGCGCGATTTGCGCTATGTTGTCGGGCTTTACGCCACCATCCACTTCAAGACGAATATTCTGGCCACCCTTGGCCACATGCGTGTCGATACGCTTTCGCAGATCAGCCAACTTGACCAAGGCCTGCGGGATGAAACTTTGGCCGCCAAATCCGGGGTTCACTGACATCACCAAAACAAGGTCAAGCTTGTCCATGACGTGATCCACCCAGGAAATTGGGGTGGCCGGGTTCAGCACAATACCGGCTTGACAGCCAGAATCACGGATCAGGCCCAAAGTGCGATCGAGGTGATCTGTGCCTTCGGGGTGAACACTGATGAGGTTCGCGCCGGCCTTTGCAAAGTCGGGAATGATTCGATCGACCGGGCGAACCATCAGATGCACGTCAATCATGGCCGAGGTGTGTGGGCGCAGAGCCTCGCAAACCAAAGGACCAATGGTTAGATTAGGCACGTAATGATTGTCCATCACATCGAAGTGCACCCAGTCTGCGCCCGCTGCAATCACATTTTTCACCTCTTCACCCAATCGGGCAAAGTCGGCAGAAAGGATACTGGGGGCGATAACAAACGGGTTCATGGTTGGCCTTCGATGGAGAATTCGACAATCAAAGCAAGAGTTTAAACGAAGTTACCCTCGGCAAATGACCTAGAAAGCGGCTTCGGATTTGTGAAATCAGGGGTTTGAAGTCATACTTGAAATCCAGAGCAACATTCACAAGCCACACCGCATGAGCAGCCCGTCACCTTATCAGTTTGAAGTTCGAGTCAGCACCCAGTTTCTGGAAGAGCAGAGCGACAAGGACAAAGGCCCTTATGTGTTCGCTTACACCATCGAAATTGAGAATGTGGGCGAACAAACCGCGCAGTTGCTCAGTCGCCACTGGATAATCACCGACGCCCACAACATTGTTCAGGAGGTGAAAGGAGATGGCGTTGTGGGTGAACAACCCACCCTGCGACCTGGCGAACGGTTTGAGTACACCAGCGGCTGCCCGCTACCCACCCCGGTGGGTACCATGAAAGGCAAATACACCTTTGTGGGCGAAGGTGGTGAACAATTTGATGTACCAGTGCCCGAGTTTTTGCTGTCCATGCCCAGGGTACTGCACTAATCCCCGTCTGCTGATTTGCCGGGTTTGGATGATTCATCATCGGATTTTTCGACTGGATGATCTACCCTGGCTCTAAGCGTCCACCACATGATGAACACGATCAGGCCCAAAGCCAACACCATTTCCGCAATGAGTAACCACATGTCCAATCCACTCCGTTGTTGGTGGCCCAGCACCGTGCTGGCCGCCTTGATTCTATCTGGATGCGCTACTGCTCCGACCCCGAAATCGGCTGAATGTTCATGCCCCGCAGGAGAAAAACAGGCTCAAGCCGAGAAAAAAGAGGAAAAACCAGCCTTACCTTTGTTTGTAAAGGCAGACTTCTCAAGCTTGCCTGGCTGGAGCACTACCGATCACGGACGTTTTCTGGAGGCCTTTGCTGAGCAATGTTCAGTCAATGGCAACGCACTGGCAAAACGCAAAGCCACACCCGCTGGTTTGCTGGAAGCCTGTCGCAAAGCTCGACAGAACTTGAGCGGGAATGCCTTGCTACCGGCACAAATATGGATGGAAGCGAATTTCGATGTGTGGCAATTCCAGCAGGAAGATGGCAGGAAAGAGGGTTTACTCACAGGTTATTTCGAGCCAATGCTGAAAGGTTCGCGCAAGGCACAGGGAGCCTACAATGCGCCGCTGTACGGTGTGCCAGCCGATTTGATTACGGTCAAACTGGACGAGCAATATCCCGAGCTGAAGGGAAAACGCCTGCGCGGTCGCCTGCAAGGCAACACCCTGGTTCCCTTCTTTGACCGGGCGGAATGGGAGCGCCTGGGGCCAGACCGGGAAAAACCGATTGTCTGGGTAGACGACAAACTGGATGCATTCCTGTTGCAGGTTCAAGGTTCGGGCCGAGTGACGCTGCCCGACGGCAGCGTGATTCGCTTGAGTTACGCCGAACAAAATGGTCACCCCTACAAATCCATCGGAAAGGTGCTGGTAGACCGAGGCGAACTGACTGCTGCGCAAGCCACGATTCCAGGCATCAGAAACTGGGCGAAAGCCAACCCAGGCAAACTGGATGATTTGCTGAATGCCAACCCGAGCGTGGTATTTTTCAAGGAAAACAAAGTACTGCGCCCACAGGAGGGCCCGATAGGCGCCATGGGTGTTCCCTTGACAGGTCAACTCAGCTTGGCGATTGACCGTGAGAAAGTACCATATGGAAGCCCGATCTGGATCGAGTCCAGTAACCCGGTGACCAACGCACCCATCGCACAGGGCACCTTGGCACAAGATACGGGAGGCGCCATTCGCGGGCGAATTCGTGCTGACTATTTTTGGGGAACAGGAGAAGAAGCGGGTACGGCCGCTGGCCTGACCCGTCAACCCTTGAAAATGTGGCTAATTTGGCCCAAAGGCACTCCCCTGCCCGAAGGCGGAAGCTGAGCTCTGGGGGCCGTGTAATTTATTTGGCCCTTGAAGCCGCTGCAATGCGGCGATTCAAGTCAGCAGAGGGGATGGCGCCACTTACACGGGTGCCATCTTGAAAAAACACAGTGGGCGTACCCGATACACCCATGCCGCGACCCAAACTTACCAGCTCTTCAATGGGGGGATTACAGTTGCCGTTTCCTGTTGGAGATTGGTCTTTGAGCATCCAGTCATCCCACATCTTGGATTTGTCGCTTGCACACATGACTTTTTGAGCTTTGTCGATAGAATCACGACCCAGCACTGGATACACATAGGTGTAGACCGTGGTGTCCTGCAATTTCGTCAAAGTTTCCTTGCGAAAACGTTTGCAGTAACCGCAATTGGGATCTTCGAACACGGCGATTTTCCGGCTACCTGTTCCGTAAACGGTTTTCAAAGCCAGACCCAAAGGCAGGTCTTTCTCGAAATTAATGGCATTGAGCTTGTCCAGCCGGGCTTCGGTCAAATTGGCCATGGATTTGCTTTCCATGAGTTCGCCCAAGATAAGATGGCTGCCACTGGCATTGGTGTATATGATTTTCTTGGTGCCATTGTGAGTCACCACCACCTCAAACAAACCATCGATAAACTCGATGTCGCTGACCGATATCACCTTGACACCAGAGGCCCCCAACGATTCATTCACAGCCGCAGTAATTCGCTCAACTTGCGACTTGCTCGCCGCTGCCTGCGCTGGCTGAACCGATTGGGACAGGGCCCATGCCCCCGCCGACAAGGCAATAACAGAAAAAACTACAGCAGTGCTGCGCTTGCGAAGGGACGATGGTAGATTGAATTTCATAGGCCTGCTTGGGTAAAAATGATGAATTGTAATTAGGACACGCCCGAAGGCAATTTGTTCATTGCGCCAGGACTTTTCAGTTGCAGCTAGCGCATGGCTTGTTGGGACAACCAACGCTTGAGCATTGGTAATTGGTTGACAACATGCATGCCTTTGTTGCGAACCCAAGCGGCTCCCGGCAAATCAAGCCTGAATAGCGTGTGCAGGCCATCGGTGAGAAAGTGCACCGGAGTGCACGCCGCTTTGCGACGACGCTCCCAGGCGCGCCACAATTGCTCGTCGGCCAGACCCAAACGCTGAACAGCCAACAAGCGCTTGCGGGAGGTGAGTAAATTGGCCAACTCGGCAGCGTCTTCAAGCCCGAGGTTCAGGCCTTGACCCGCCAGGGGGTGAATCACGTGCGCGGCATCTCCCATCAACACCACGCCATTGTCGAACCACACCGGCGCCACGCCATGTTTGAGCGGAAATGCATAAGTTTTACCCACTGGCACCAAATCGCCGTAGAGTTCATGGACCGCGCCACCGGAGAGGGACTGTACCTGCTTCACCATGTCCAGGGGGCTCCGTTGCAACAAGGCCTGTGACTGGGACAAAGGCATCGACCACACCATGGATACATGTGGGCCCGGTAAAGGCAGCATCGCCAAAACCGATTCGCCGGCGAACCATTGGCGTGCAGCGCCATGGTGGGGCTTTTCAATTGCGAAGGTAGTGACGACCCCTTCGGCGCTGTAGTCATCCAACGCAAAATCCAGCCCGGCCTGCTTGCGCGTTTGACTTTGTGCGCCGTCTGCCGCGATTAGCAGCGGCACACGTACAGTTTTCAAGTTGGTTACCACCGCCCATCCCTCTTTTTCGCGGGAAAGCCCTTCTACCCGGGCATCAAGCCAGTCAATGCCCGGCTGATAACGCATGGCGGAGAACAACACATCGAAAAGGCAACTTTGCTCGATGATCCAAGTGAGGTAATCAACCCCAGTATCGCTGGCATTGAAGCGCAAATGGCCTTGTGAATCGCCGCTGGAATCGCCCCAGACCTGCATTTCGGTGACAGGCTGCACTTTCTCGCTTGGGATGTTGTCCCATACCCTCAACCGGTCGAGCACACGTTGGCTGCGATGCGACAAGGCGAACACCCGTGGGTCAAACCGTTGATCGGGATTGGACTGAAACTGGGGTGGTCGAGCCCCGACCACCAGAACTTTGAAACCTGAACTGGCCAACACCAGAGAAGCCACCAAGCCCACGACACCGCAACCGATGATGGCCACATCGTAGCTTGGCGTTTGCTGAGGCTGCAGGCTTGTTAGATTGCTCATGATGACTGAGGGTCGATGAACGACTGGCTTTGTGAATTATTGAACATGCTACAGCGATTTTGCATTTGTTGTTTGCGCAACGTCAAAGTTTCGGATAAACTTGCGGGCTTCGGTAGTGAACACCACCGAAAACGCGTGGCCGAGTAGCTCAGTCGGTAGAGCAGAGGATTGAAAATCCTTGTGTCGGCAGTTCGATTCTGTCCTCGGCCACCACCCTGCCCCTTGTACCGCCCGGTGCATTCAAAAAGGGGAGCCCCCTATTGACTTCCTTGAGCATATTTCAGCGCTTTGATTAGCTGATACACTTGATCTACAACAAATAAATCAAGATTGGCGCCACGCCCTGCTTCGCAACGCGACACTTTGCACACATGAATCGATGACCAAGCCCAATGAGGTGGCCGAGGCTTTAAGATTGGCCGAGTTGTATCAACTTGCGATTCTGGACACTCAACCCGAAGAAGGGTTTGAGGCAGTGGTTGATTTGGGTGTATCTGCTTTCAATTGCTCAAGTTGCATTGTTTCATTTGTAGATTCGGACCGGCAATGGTTCAAGGCCCGTCGCGGCTTTAACAGCCTGCACGCAGATGAAACCCCGCGCGATATCTCCATTTGTACCCACACAATCAAGAAAGATGAGCCCATGGTCATCCCGGACTGCACTCAGGATGACCGGGTGAAAGACAGCCCCTTGGTCACCGGATCACCGTGGATTCGTGCCTATCTGGGTGTGCCCATCAAAACGCCCACAGGTGCCAGAGTGGGCTCGTTCTGTCTGATCGACACCAGCCCCCGAAACTGGAGCAGTGCTGAAATCAAAATGGCGAAATCAATGGCTGCTTTGGCGGAGGTCACACTAAGCAACCGGCAGCAGCAAACACTGCACACTAATTCGAGAGCGCCAATTTTTCAAAGTGGACACCGAAGCGACTTTGCTGTCCATGAACAGGCCTATGCAAGCTGGCGACGACACGGTGACGAGAGTTTTGTTGCGCTCTCACCCAACCTGGAAGATTGGCTTTGCTTAAGCCAAAGCCCAAAGGTGAGTTGGGCCTGGTTCAACAGCCTGATTGTGAGAGAGCACCGGCACGATGTAGAACTGGCCAGAGAACTCGGTGATGGCAAGGTATTTCAATATCAAATCCAGTTGCACAATGGCCGCTTGCTTACCCTGAAAGAACGCACCTACAAAACCCCGGAAGAAGCGGGTGAAGCATTGGCAGTGGGGCTGCTGCAAAACGTAGCCACCTCGGCGCAACTCCCAAGAACAGCAGTGCAAAGCCGCCCGAACCCCTTGGACACCCTGAAAACGAATACCCTGAGTTTTCTGGCCGAATCAACCCGCGGAAAATTTGTGCTGGATTTGAATTTCAAACTGGTACAACTGGGACAGGTCGATGACACTGAACTTCACAAGGTAAAGGACAACCCCTCCGTTCTCGAATTCATATACGAAGAAGACAGAGACCAGTTTATTCGGGAAATGGAAACGGTACTGGGCACGCGCCTGAAGAAGAAAGCATTTGCCAGAATCAGGCTACCCGACAGCAAGCCAATATGGACGCGATTTGTGATCGAGCGCCCTGCAACAGGCATTGAAAACAGCCGAAAAGCCCTGGTACTCCAGTACACCAAAATGGTGAATGAATCGACCATGGTTGACCGTAATCTGTTTGACCAAACCCTGTTGGGCATCACCGAAAAACTGGGTGGTCTTGGCACCTGGTTTTATCATGTCGACAGCGGTTTACTCAAAGTCAGCGATCAATTTAAGGCGATCTGTAAAGCCCGTGAATTGCCCTTGGGCAGTATTTTTGAACTGACGGAATTGTTGACCCGATTAACCGGAAAAAACATGGCATCCACCCTGATCGAATGCATCAACAATCGACAGGCCACCAGCGTTGAATGCGAAGTGGATTTCGACGGGCTTTCCGGTCACCGCTGGTTTCGCTTCAGTTTTCAACCAATCAGTAACGGGCTGGGAAGCAGTAGCGGCTTGTACGGTGCCGTCGAAGACATTACTCATACCAAACATCTGGCTCAAGAATTGTCCCGAAAAAGCGCCGAACTCAACCAGGTGCTGAACGCCCTGACCGATGGCACGCTTGAACTGGATGAAGCCCTGCAGATTGAGGCAATTGACGCCAAAGCGCGGCATTTGATTCTGGGCCGGGATCCTTTCATTCACCAGGCAGCAATTTCCGATGTCCTACCCGAACTGGACACTCAAGAGCTTCGCAAACGCCAGGCCACACTTCGACGTGAAGGCACTGCTACAGACTATGAGTTTTTTAACCCCAAAACAGATCGCTGGCTGAGATTCAAGTTTTTGTCCCGGGAAGATGGGCTCACCATTCTGCTGAGAGACATCACTCAGCGCAAGGCAATGTATCGGGACTTGTTCATGGTGGGATCTGCAATTGAGCAGATCAATGAAGTGATCATGGTGACCAATGACCTGGGTAGCAACGCCACAACCTTTCAGTGTATTTATCTGAACTCGGCCTTTGAAAATGTGACTGGACAGGCGGTGTCTAAATGGCTGGGCCGCAATCCTTACCCCTTGATTGCAGACCGTTTGCCTTTGCGCGATTTCCGCAAATTGCTGGTTTACCTGCTAAAACGTGAGAAGCTAACGATTACAACACGCTATGAAACAGACGCCGGCGCACATGTACCCTGCGAAATATTGGTGTCGCCTTTTGTCGACAAAGAGACTGGAACACCTTGGTCTTTGATTGTTTTCAGACCGTCAAGCGCCTGATAATGGGCGCACTCTAAAAATAATATGTACCGAGCCTGCTTTTGAACCCTGTCCTCACTTTGCACCAATTGCTGAAAGCCGCCGCGCTTGCGATGGGGCTTGCGCTCGCCCACGGGCCAGCCATGGCAGTGGACTATTCGCTCAGCGGGTTCGGCACTGTTCAATACACGCAGGGCGACAACGAACGCAAGTACCTGCGCTTCGTTGATGAAGACGGCACCTTCAAAGTCAACTCGATTTTGGGTGCACAGCTGGATGTACAGCTGTCAGATGAGATCAGCGCCACGGTGCAATATGTTGTTGCACCCAAGCAGAGACGAGACGAAGGTGTCGAATTTGACAACCGTTGGGCGTTCTTGAAATTCAAACCCAACGACAACTGGCACTTCAAACTGGGGCGTCAACGACTCAATCTATATCTGGACTCAGAGAATCTGGATGTCGGTCACACCTTTGTACCTGCCAATCTAAATCCGGAGTTGTATTACGACGCCGGGGTTTTGGCCACCGATGGTTTTTCAGCGAACTACAATTTTGAAGACACTGCTGGACGTTATTGGAGCGTGCAGGCCATTACTGGCAAGCAGGATATTGTTCAGCGACTGACCAATTTTCGAGGAGACTTTCCTCAAAACTCCTTTGAGGTTAACGGCATTGTTCTGGGCGTTGAAGGCGGAAACTATCGAATTCAAATCGCACACCATGGTGTGGAGGTAGACCGGCAAGTTTCGCAATTCAATGGCACAGCGGTCATTGACGGACGAATCGATATTACAGGACGACTCACCAATTTGGGCGCAGAGTATAGTTGGACAAACTACACGTTGCGCTCTGAGCTTAGCCTCACTGAAATTGCAGCAACCGGCAGTGGTTTTTTAGCCCCCGGCACTCCTCGGCAGTTTGTAGTTGAGCCGAAGTATGAGGAGTACGGTGGAAATATCCTGTTGATCCGCAAAGTGTTTGAAAAGCACGCGGTGTATGGCAGCTACGGCCGCTTTATCTCCGAATTTGACGATCAGTATTCGTTTGCAGTGGGTGGAAAGTACAACCTTAGCCCGTCCGACTCCATCAAGCTTGAATTGCAGCATGTGGTCGAGAAAAGCAATCGCCCCCAACTGTCCGACAACCAAATCCCGAACACCACGTTCAATTTCTTGAGCGTGTCTTATAACTGGGTGTGGCAATGATCGCGCGCACTACCAGCTTTGTAAAAGCTGCGGCATCCATCGGTTTGTATTTGATGCTGGGGGTGGTTGGCGCCGCCTCAGCGGAAGTGTACATCGTGTCGTCTGCAAACCACCCGGTGAATGAGATTGCCATTCGTGAACTGCGCAGTATTTACAAAGGCCGTTTGAGCCAGGTAAATGGCCATCGACTTACTCCGCTGAATACAGCCCCGGGCACCACTGATCGAGATGAGTTTTTGCAACGCATCATGAATTTGAACGAACTGGACTACACCGGTTACTGGCATGTCCGGCGATATTCAGGTCAAGGCACGCCACCCGCCGAGGTGGAAAGCAAGGAAGAACTGTTTGCCAAACTCAAAGTGCAGCCAGATGGAATCGGCTACGTTTGGGTTCCACCGGGCAGCAAGCCAAAACTGCCCGAGGGTTTGAAGGTGATACGCTTGAAATAAAGCCTCAATGACCGGCCTGTGACACCTCGCTTATTCCCGGGTGTAGCCTTTGCTTAAAGGTAGCCACCAGGTGAAACCAAACACCAGGGTTTTCAGAACTACCTTGCCGACGGGAAGATTGAGGGCGCGCAAACGATTGATGGCCAATGGAATTTCAAGCACATGTGCCAACAAAATAATGGCCGCGAATATAGTGAGAAACGGGACATGAAAACCCAGCAGCCCGACGAGTGGAACGATTAACCAGAAAACCACAAGACCTGCCTGAAGCCCATACCAAACTCGTTGTTCGCCCATGTGTGTCCCCTGCTGTGATTGATGTAGGGGAAGTTTAACTCAACGGGTGAGCACTGCAGTGTTGAAGCAATCCATGTTGTCAACTTGAACATAAACTTCATTGGCTTCCAAGCCTAACACTTCCAGAATTTGATCAAGACTGCTACCCAACGAGTTTAAGTTCGATCTCAAAACCGGGTTTGTGGCCAGCACATTCAAAATGCCATTGAGTGCATTGACGCCCGTGTTCAAGTTGGTCAACAAATTACCAACGCCCTGAGAGGCTTCAAAACTGTAAGAGGTGGTCACGGTGGGATCCGGATACCCTACCATGGGTACATCACTGGCGCTGCCACTGCCCACGTTCGCATTCACCGTGCGTTGCCCCAAGAGAGGCAGAGAAGGCAAGCGTAGCGCAGCCGCGATTGGGGTGGAATCGAGATCAACGGCAACCGAGGAATCAGACTGAGGCAGCTTGCAATCAATGTCTTTGATGTCCACGGAGCCACCCCCCGCGGTCAAGGTCAAATCAAGGACACCGATCCTGCTTGACACTGCGACCTGCTCAGTGCGTGCCGTAGCGATTACTCGCCCATCCGTGTTTCGTTTGGTGGCCACAAACAATTGAGGCGGGCTCAGTACGGAAACATTCAGGGTATTGCCCAAATTAAGTCGAATACCATTGCCCCCCACCCCGCTTGCTGCAGCAAAGCTGGAGGCGAACGCCAAATTACCCAATCGAACCGATGCGCCAGCAAATTCGGAATCCCCACTGGTGTCCGCAGACAATATTTCACCGAGCAAAAAATCGACTGTGTCGGCAGGACCATTGCCAGGTATGGCAATGACAGGCGCTTCTGGTCCCGCAACACTCAGTGCCGCATCCAACAGGCGAGCAGCAGTAACCTCGGTATTGAGCAAACGTGCCATGTCGAGTTGATCGCCGGTTCCAAACACACCCAATTCAACACCCAACTCCAACAAGTCAACTTGGGCGTTCGACGCCAACAGACCTTGAAATCCCAGCAAATTCAGACGCAACTCGGTACCGATGGCACTCATCAAGGGGGACAAGCCAGAGCCGTTCAAATTCAAGGCCAGCAAGTTGGTACCTACCAGACCCGAGACCACGGGCGTGACGGTCGCTTCAGCCACAGCCACCACAGGCTCGGTGCCCAAAAAAGCAGCTGGCACATTGCGCACCAAGCGCACCAGCACGGAACGATCACAGGCATTGGCGGGCAGCAATGTGTCGGTACCACGTACATTGCAGTTAATCGAGATACTGTCAGTGGTGTCATCAAGGCCGTTGCGCCTTGCGTAGTCCACCGCTGCGGTGAATCCCTGGGGGGCGTTGCCAATATCGCTGGCGGCGGCTTTGGCGGCCAGGTCAGCGATTCGCTGCACCTCTTCCCTTTCCCAAACCACCTGCCCCAAACCCAGGACGGCCAGAGCGCCCACGGTCATCAACATGATGAACACCGTGAGGATGGTCATGGCTCCGCGCTGGCGGGGCGACGCTGTATTAGACCTGGAAAAATGTATGGACATGTCAATGCTGCAAGGGCGAACAAGCTTGATTTTGCATCAAAAGCGATCAATTTGATATCCAAAGCAGGCGGGAAATCCGCATTCAGATCGCGTTTTTCAATGCCGCTTTACTGACCGTCTTTGAGGAACTTGCCGAGAATTCGCTTGCTGGGTTTGAGACGTCCAACCAGTGCTTTGGCCACACTTGCGATTATTTCCATGGGTGCGGCGAGCCTGGAGGTTTGTGCGTGCGCGCCCAGCTCAAGCAGGGTTGCGGTGTCGACCACACCTGTTTTGCCCTGGATTAAAACCACGCCCAGTTCAGGATAGTTCGCCTTGATTTGGTGTAACAAACGAGATTGACTGGCCTGTTCAGCCTCAATCAACATGACTTTTACTTCATATTGCTGGATTGAACTCTCAGCCAGCTGCAATCCTGAACAGGACAGAACACGCTCAAACTGGTTTGATGCGGCCAGTTGAGCCTCTAGCGCCAAACGTGAGTCTTTGTTTGAATCGACGATAAGCACCGTTGTCATTGCCCCCTCCCTTTGGTATTTGGAAGTTGTTTAGCAATTAAGGTGCCAGAAACACGATGGAAAAATGGCCCGTTTTGGTGCAGGCCCCGGATTCAGAACATGAGATCAGGCCCGGCCAAGCATGCCCTTGATTTCCCGCCACAAACTGTCAATTTCAGCAGCAGCCTTGGAATTCGGCGCGAACTCATTGACCGATTTACCCAAACCAACGCTGATCACAAAGTCGTTTCGCTCGTGCACGATCGTGCGACAAATCTTGGCTGTGGCCTTGAGTTGCTCAAAGACGATTTCAGGGGTGCTGCTGAACACCGAAGCACCGTTGATGACCCAAGTCACTTTGCTGCCGGCATCGGATGCCCACTCCAGGGTACTGCTCGCACTGTGAATGTCCAGCGGGCTAGCCTTGGTGGGAATTAACACCAGGTCTGCGTGCTCCATGGCGTCTTTCACCCATTTCTTGTCCGTCGGAGGCATGTCGATAAACACATAGTCATAGCCCTCCTCTTCAAGTTCGGAAAGCTCAATCACAATGTCATTGAAACCCACCTTTCGTACATCTGGATAATCGGCTTCACGCAATGAATCCCAAAAGCGGCTGGACCCCTGAGGATCCAAATCAAGCAAAGCCACTTTCTTTTTGCCATGCTGGCTGGCCAAGGCAGAAAGATTCAAGGAAAGCGTTGTTTTCCCAGCCCCGCCTTTGCGGCTGCTAATGATGATGGTTTTCATGGGTGGACATCCTGTGCAATAGGAAATTAAAGCAATATCGAGAATTTATTCTAACCTGCCTATGCAGTGGGGAAAAAGTTGTTCGATGCGGCTTGGCCGCAACGGCATTTGAATGCTCTGACGGGTCTGCCACAGCGGAATTTGATCGGTCAACAACTGGCTTCCCACCCAGCCATCCTGGCCTCCCAACAGCACAAAATGATTCTCGTCGGGATCGGACAGGTCGGACAGGTGCCGGCTTTGAGAACCATAACTGGTTTCATCAAAACCCCGAATCAGATTGTGTGCATTTTTCATCAAGGTTTCTCTGGAGCCCGCGGCAGGAAACGATTTCGAAGAAAACAGCTTTCCCAGCAATGGCACATGCCCGAGTACATGACGCAGGCGAATCTTGTGCAAATTACCCCAAAGTTGCCAATGTTGAGCCTTGCGATTCGCCTCGTCCACACACAAGGGCACAATTCGGTCCCGCTCCTCCTCGGTGAGACTCTCCAGGTCTTCCATCAAACAGGCCGAAAGGTAAGACCACTGATCCATCAGGCTTGGGGTCCGTCCTGCGTGGCGCAAAACCGACAATTGTTTCACCAAAGCGGCCAACAAAAACTCGAATTGAAGGGCGGCAAAACTGTCTGCCGTATAAGCGCCACCCCACAAATCAATTGAATTACACAGCACGGCCTGCTCACTGTTCTGCAAGTGAGGACGACAAAACTCAGCCAGTTGACTGGACAACTGGTCAGCCAGCGGGGAAGTCACATCCAGTTGCAGGGCCAGCAAAGTGTGGGGGGTGAATCTTTTTTGAGAATTGAACAAAGCGCGCGCCCGCATGACGCGATCATCGCCATTGAACAGAAACCCCAGGCCAGTGACTTCTGAAGGCCGGTTATTGGCAGACACAATGAAACCAGATGCTGGGTTGATTACACTGGGGAAGTCGCGAGCGCAGACACGCACTGACCAGTGTTCGCTGGCCATGGACTCGGCCAACACCCAATCATCCTCCGGAAAACCCGGGCGCTTGGGCAGGGTTGCCGCCAGCACATGTCCGATGTTGCCTGCGGTGTCTGCCCCCAGCACATTCAACGGCGTAACGCCCACGCCATGCATGGCCTTCTGGAGTTCACCGACGTTCTGAGCCTGCATGCCGAACAGGAAGCTGGTGATTTCATCGGTAGGCCAATGACCTGCCCAACGCAACGCCAGATTGTCCTTGCCACACAAGCGGCCCAGGGCAGCGCAATCAGTGAGCACAGGACCGTGCGGGGAGAATCTGAGTTTTCTGCTGCGGGACCAGGAAAAACGGACCCGGATTTTTACCAGTTGCTCGGCCGTGTTGTGCAGGGTGCTGTTGTCCAGGCGCACCAGGTCTGAAGAGGCGGCGCGCAAATTGGTGCCGCCCCAAGCCAGGTGTGGGTTTCTCCCAAGGCCCAATATGGGTACGCCTGGAAACATCAAACCCACACACTGGTAAGTAGGCGTGCGCAGGCCCACCATCATCCACACATTGGGAAGGTGCTGGCCCAAATGCGGGTCGTTGACCATCAACGGCTTGCCGCTTTGTGTGCGCGTGCCGTGCACCACGATTGAGTTGCTGCCAGAGCGGGACAAACTGTTTAGAAACTCGCCAATTTGTTGGGCCGTGCTGGGCTTGCGCGAGTTCGGATGATCGAAGCTGGTCGACACCCCAGCCCCAACGCGGCGAAGCCGGTTCCACCATTCGATAAAGTCCCCGGACAGACGATGCTCAATGAGGGAAAAATAGATGGGCCAGTTGACGTCGGCACCTGCAAGCCGACCAAACAGCAGAATGTCCAAAGGGGTGTAAGGCTCGGGTTGAATGCCCAAAAACTTTTCATCCACGCCCCGCTTTCGCTGAGCTTGGACACAATTCAGCCCGTCCACAAAGCCTTCCACCCAGGCCCGGCTGTGATCGGGCATGTTGGCCCATATTTCAGTTGCGGCACGGCCAAAATCGAGCAGACGGATCAAGTGGTCCATATCGACAAAGCCCCGCCCGCCCATTTCGGAAAGACGGCCTAGAGCCAGACGCTTGAGAAACTGCAGTTGAGGACCACGTTGAAACTCAGTGATTGTTCCCAACGCGAAAGCGCCATCGCGATCTGAGTTGGAGAACACATAGGGAACAAAAAACTCGTTGAAGCGTATGCAGGTACCCTCTGGGTATGGCAAACGCAATGCCTTGAATTGCGCAAGCCGGTCTTCAAGCGTGTAGCTGGGGTAGCGGACAGACAACCAACCCATGGAGCTGGACAGGCGCGCTATCCCCCGCGCAAGTTTACGAAGTACAGGGTTTTGGGAAGGACCAAGTGATTTGAGCAAAACAGATCAGGCTGATGGATTGGAAATGGTCCCCGAGGTTGCCCTTAAGAGAGGCCGTAGGAGACCAGTTTCCCCAAACGTTTCTGTAATTTCTTTTGCAGACGTTGCTGACGGGCCACTTTAAACTGACCACCCAGCTTGTTAACCCAAACCATGGCTTGGCGCATTGCACACACTCACATTGAATTAATGTCAAAGTGTGAGTGTGAAGCCCTCAGGTTTCAGGGATGTGACAGAAAGGATTTGATGAGGATTAAGCGACTTTCTTCTTGCGTTTTGCAGCAGCCGCCTCAACTTCGGCATGCATGGCCACAAACTCCTGACTTAGCTTGTGCGCGGGCATGAAATGTATCATGGGCTTGGCCGCCTCATGGCTCTCGCGAATTTTGACGGAAGACGACAGACAAGTGTTGAGTACGGGGTGTCCTTCTTCCAGCAACTCGGCAACCAGCTTTTGTGGCAGGCTTGCGCGGGGCTGGAACTGATTCACCACAATACCCTCCACTTCAAGCGCCGGGTTGTGGTCAGCACGAATTTCATTGAGCGCATCCATGAGGTTGTAAAGGGCCCGACGGGAGAACTCATCACAATCGAAAGGAATAAGCACAGCATCGGCCGCGATGAGTGCAGAACGCGAAAAAAAATTCAGGGCTGGTGGCGTGTCAATGTAAACACGGTCGTATTGGCCTTTGAGCTCGTCGAGGGCCTCACGCAATTTGAAAATTTTGTAACGTGATTCAAGCTTTACTTGCAGCTCTTCAAGCGCGGGGTGACTACCCAGTAAATCAAGATTCTCATAAGGCGTTTCAACCACGAATTCCGCACTTTTTTTGGGGCGAATTTTGAAGTTCAAGGCCTGATCGAAAAAATCAGCCAGGGAATATTCAAGAGGCGCGGAGCCGCGACCCATAATGTACTGGGTGCTGTTTCCTTGAGGATCAAGATCAATCAACAGTGTTTTCAAACCACTGTTGGCCGAAATGGCTGCGAGGTTGCTAGCGATAGTGGATTTACCAACCCCACCTTTTTGGTTGAAGACCACCCGACGCATGTAAACACTCCCTTTAGACGATTTTTTTCAATACTGTAACAACTTTTTCGAACACTGTGCCATAGGGAGCGCGAAGCAGGGGCGCAGCGTTGAATCTGGATTGCTCCAAGACCGGTTTGAGTTGAGACATGGCATTGAACCCCACCAAACCGTGATAGGCACCCATACCACTGGCACCCACGCCGCCAAATGGCATGTGATCGTTCAGCACATGCCACATGGCGTCGTTTACCGTGACACCACCCGACACGGTTTGACTCAATACCAGTTCCTTTTCAGCCTGTTTGCTGGCAAACAAATAAAGCGCAATCGCTCTTTCTTTGGATTGCACCTGAGCCACAGCCTCCTCGAGTGTCCGATACGCCAGAATTGGCAGAATGGAGCCAAATACTTCTTCCTGCATCACGCGCATATCCGCACTTGGATTGATGACGAGGGTTAAAGGAAACTTTTTGGCTGCTGGCTCGAACACCTCGTGAGCCGGATTAATCTCGATGATTTCAGCCCCCTTTTTCCGGGCATCGTCTACGAGATCGCGCAAACGCGCCATGTGCTTGGAGTTGATGACGCACGACACGTCGGGATTGTTTCGAATAGTGGGATATTGTTTGTGGGAGGCTCGCTTGACCTCGGAGATGAAGCGCCTGAGCTGACTTTCATGCACCATGGCGTAATCGGGTGCTACGCACACCTGCCCCGCATTGATCATTTTACCGTGAGCTGCACATGCAGCGGCCTGCGCCACATTGCCGCTGGGCGCAACAATCAAGGGGGACTTCCCCCCCATTTCCAGGGTCACCGGGGTCAGGTTCTCGGCTGCCGCCTTGGCCACCAGACGCCCTACCCTTTGCGAACCTGTGAACAACAAATGGTCAAAAGGCAGGCGAGAAAAAGCCTCTGCAACAGTTTCATCACCCTCGATCACGGCCACGTGCTCTTCACCGAAATTGTTTTCTAGCAATCGGGCCATGAGTGCCGAGGTTCTCGGGCTGTACTCGCTGGGTTTCAGCATGCAGCAATTGCCCGCAGCCAGCGCTGAAGCCAGGCCTGCAAAACTGAGATACACCGGAAAATTCCACGGTGTAATAATGCCAATAACGCCCAAAGGCTGGGGTTTGATATACGAGACCGACGGGCGAAGTTGTAGTGGCGTGGGCACTTTGCGTGGCTTCATCCACAAACCCACATGCTTGCGACTGTGCCTGACAGCAGACAGGCTACTGACGATGTCGAGCATGGTTGATTCGTGGCGGGAACGATGGCCGAAGTCTTCCGACATGGCGTCGATCAACTCACTTTCATTGCGAAGAATGATTTCTTCAAGCAATTCGAGGTTGCTGACTCGCTCTTGTTTGCTGGGGTGGGGATTGGCCCGGTAGGTTCGCTGTTGGCAATCGAACACATCCTGCAATCGTCCACTGACCAGTTGTAGGTTATCGACTCGATCCAACAATCAACTCTCCATATCAATGAGGTTTGATTGTGAGGGCGCTAACAGTTGTACACAACCCCCTCAAATGAACTGTGTTGAAATGAAAAAACGGGCCGATAAAGCCCGTTTTTTTCAATAACTTACTAATTACTTACAAAAACTACACCTTCTCACCGCGGCGATCAAGGAAGTAGGCCAAAGCGGGCAGGAAGACTACAGCACCCACCATGTTCCACAAGAACATGAAGGTGAGCAGCAAGCCCATGTCAGCCTGGAACTTGATGGGCGAGAATGCCCAGGTGGCCACACCGATGCCCAGGGTAAGACCGGTAAATACCACAGCTTTACCAGTGGACTTCAAGGTCTCGAAGTAAGCGTCAGCAAATGGCATACCCTCTTTCAAGTACTCCTCAAGCTTGCCATAGATGTAAATGCCGTAGTCCACACCAATACCGACACCCAGCGCAATCACCGGCAAAGTAGCCACTTTCACGCCAATGCCCAGTGCGACCATCAGCGCTGAACACAACAGGGAGGTGAGCGCCAGAGGGGCAATAATACAGATGACCGTGCGCACCGAACGGAAGGCCAGCCAAACCAGAATAGCCACCACACCGTAAACCCAGATCAGCATCTCGGTTTGGGCGCGCTCCACCACTTCATTGGTCGCTGCTTCAATACCGGCGTTGCCCGCTGCGAGTTTAAACACAGCATCACCAGTGTCGTTCTTGGCAATAAAGTCTTCGGCTGCAGCCACGACACGCTTCAAGGTGTCGGCTTTGTGATCTTCAAGGAACACAATGATTGGCATGAAAGAACAGTCAGAACTGAACAAACCGTCAGAGAGGTTCATGCCACTGATGGTGCCGTTCAACACAAACTGGTTTCGGTTCAATGCATTCCATTTCAAGTCGCCTTCGCTGTAAGCACTGATGACGAACTTGGAACGGTCGGCCAGAGAAATACTGCTTTGCACCCCGGGTACCTGTTCAATGGTCCACTGGAACAAATCCACAGCCGCCAGCGTGTTGTACTTGATACAACCGTCCATCTCGGTTTCAACCATGACCACAAATACATCAGTACTTGTCGAGTAGTTGTCGGTCACATACGCGTTGTCCAGGTTGTAGCGCGAATCCGCGCGCAACTCGGGGGCACCCTTGTCAAGGTCACCAATTTGTACGTTGGCATTGCCCCACAGGCCCACCGCCAACAAGGCCAAAGCAACCGCCAATGCACCTTTGGCCATTTTGGCCTGTGCAAAACCAGCCAGAAAGTGCCACAACTTGTTGCTGCCAGATTCCTCTTGCTGCAACTTCGCCACCGCCTTTTCGTCGACACCGACGTAGCTCATGATCAAGGGCAGCAAGACCAGGTTGGTGAGAATGATGACCGCAACACCCACTGACGCTGCAATCGCCAAATCGCGAATCACGGGAATGTCGATCACCATCAGAGTCGCGAAGCCGAAACCATCGGACACCAACGCAGTTAGACCGGCAATGTACAAGCCACGGAAGGCCAAACGGGCTGAGTCTAGCCTGTTGTGCCCCTCACCTTGCTTGTGGGCGATGGCACCCACAATTTGCACACCATGGCTTACACCGATCGCGAACACCAGAAAAGGCACCAACATGGAGTAAGGATCGAGCCCCATGCCCATGGCATTGAGCAAGCCCAACTGCCAAATAACCGCAATGATTGAACAGACCAGTGTGGCCAAGGTGCTTTTTATACTGCGGGAATAGAAAAACAACATGACCAAAGTGATGAGCACCGCGATGCCAAAAAACATCACCACCTGTGTTGCACCTTCAATGAGGTCACCTACAATTTTCGCGAAACCAGTGACCCTAATTTCAATTTTGTCGGAATTGAATTCATTGCGAAGTTCAGTTTCGATGCGCTCGGAGAACTCTTTGTAGTCCAGACGCTTGCCAGTTTCCGGGTTAATTTCCAGCAAAGGCAGATACACAATTGTGCTTTTGAAGTCGTTGCCCACCAAGCGACCAATTTGCCCGGAAAGCTCAACGTTCTGGCGCACCAGTGCGATGCTTTCAGCATCACCGTTGTAGGTGGCAGGAATGACCTGCCCACCCTCAAGGCCTTCCTCAGTCACCGAAGTCCAACGCACGTTGGCAGTCCAAAGCGATGCCATTTCCGGACGATTCACACCAGGAATGTAAAAGGCCTTGTCGGTCACCTGCTTCAGGGTTTCAAGGTACTCGGCATCAAAAATATCGCCTTCCTTGGTTTGTACCGTGACGCGTACCACGTTACCGAGACTGGTGAGATCAGCACGGTTTTCAAGAAAGTTCACCACAAACTCGTGGTTGGTTGGGATCATTTTTTCAAAGCTGGCCGCCACTTTCAGTTGCGTGGCCTGCCAGGCGAGCACGATCGTCGCGATCAACATCAGAAGCATCACCACGGGGCGTTTGCTGAAAATCAATCGTTCGGCCAAAGGGGCTTTGGTTTTTGTTGAGTCTGGAGAAGTCATTGTTGTGTTGCGTCCGTGTGTTGGGTCCGTTTATTTGAATTCAGACAGGGGCAAGGTTTTGAAACCACGCAGACCCGCCAACAGAATTTCTTGATCATTCAATTGCACCACACTGGCGGAGGGCAACTTGTCAGCACGACGTGTGACCTGAATGGAGCGGAAGTCATCGGTGCTACGCGCCAAAATACCGCGCGACCCCACCACCACCATGGAACCATCGGCCAGCACGGTTGCGCCGCTGAAGGTTTCTCGCAAGTTGGTATTTACTTCTTCCCATTGCTCACCTCCGAAAGGCAAGCGGAATGCGTGACCACGCAAGCCGACGGCGACTACAGTGCGGGTGTCGGGCGCTTCCATCAATGCAAACACTGAACCGTCGTAGTCGATTTTTTTGTTGGTCCAGGTTTCGCCTTCATCAGCGCTCACCAACACTGTACCCTGCTCGCCAGCCACCCAGATTTCTCCGGTTTTGGAAAGCAGCATGGTGTTCAAATGATAGTTGTTGGGGTTATTGGTGCGGTCGCCCAGATAAACCCAGCTTGCACCTTGGTCGGTACTTTTCAGCAACTGTCCGTAAGCGCCCGCCACAAATACATTGCCATTGCCATTCACAATCACATCCAGCAGTGGCTTGGAGGGGCCCACTTCAAGGTCGCCTTGCGCGGTGTCCACCACAAATGCAGCTTCTTCGGCGGCCACTTCCAATGCCTCGCGCACATCTGCGGGTGCGTTATCAGGAAGGTTGTCCACTTGTTCTTGCAAGGCATCTGCCTTGGCTTGCGCGATATCGAGCACAAACTGATTAATGGTTCCACCATCGATCAACTTGACCCAGTTCACACCACCATCTTCAGTTTTCAGTACTACACCGTCGTGACCCACTGCATAACCCACGGCCTCATTCGCAAAGGCCACCGAGGTCAAGGTCACTGACACAGGCACCTTGCCTGCAGTCCAGGTTTGTCCGTTGTCTTCGCTTTTCAAAATTTGACCGAACTCGCCCGCCGCAAACAGATTTTTACCGACACGCTCGACATCAATCAGCAGGGAACGGGTTGCATTCACGCTCGGAATTGCAGGTATTTGAAGCAGGTCAACTTTGGCTGTCGACAAACTGCCATAGGTGATCAAACCTGCGCACAGCATGGCACCCAGTAGCAGCGTGGAAGCCGCCTTGTTGGAAAAACGATTCCGGAGAAACATTGAAGATCCTTTGAAATTAAAAAAGGCTACAAAGGGACCATGCCCCCTTGTAGCCTGAATTTACTTAGCTATTACTGAACGCCGAGTCGACGCAGGCCAGCCGGCGTGTAGTTGGCGCGGTCTGGTGTGAAGTCGAATACGAAGGGCTGTTCTGCTTCATTGGTCAAACCAATGGTGAGGTAACGGCCCGCTTGCAAGTCGTACAAGACTTCAGCAGCGTAGAAAGGAACCATTTCGTTGTAGTACTGAATGTTGTGGGCTTCAGCCACGCGCCACAATGCGCCCTTGCCATCGTAGTGATCGATGATGGAGGCTTGCCAGTTGTCTTCGTTCACGAAGAATACACGCTTGGCGTAAATATGGCGTGCATCGCTCTTCAAGGTTGCTTCCACTTCCCACACGCGGTGCAACTCATAGCGCAGGTGCTCTGGGTTCATGTGCAGTGGCTGGTGGATTTCCTTGTAAGTCAGCTTGTTGCTGGCCAAACGATAGGAGTTGTACGGAATGTACATTTCCTTCTTGCCTTTCAACTTCCACTCATAACGGTCTGGCGCGCCATTGAACAAATCGTAGTTATCGGTTGTACGCAAGCCGTCAGCCGCTGTACCTGGTGAGTCGTAGGCCACTTGAGGTGCGCGACGAACACGACGCTGACCCGCGTTGTACTGCCATGCACGGCGACCTTCAGTAACCTGGTCCAGTGTGTCGTGCACCAGCAATACGTTGCCGGACACAGAAACAGGGCTCTTCAGGATTTGATAGAAGTAGAAGTTGATGTTGTCATCTTCGCCAGCCTTGTAAAAATTAGGCAGGTTGCGCGGGAACACCAGGGTGTCTTCAATGCGGTTAATAATGAAGGTGCCATCGCGCTCAACAGGTACTTGAACGAAATCGCGCTTGGCTGCACCACCGCGATAACGGGTCAGGTGGTTCCAGATGACCTCAACACCATTTTGTGGAATTGGGAAAGGAATGGCCTGCTCGAAACCAACCACGGAGTTACCGTTGTTTTCAGTTTTGGCGTTGGTTGCGTTTTTCTTGGCTGCGTCCAACACTTTCTTGGGGTAAGCCGTTGTGCGGTGGGTTTTGTACACATTCATTTTGAATGTGGGGTACTTTTTCAGCATTTCCAGCTGACCTGGTGACAGGTTGGCCTTGTACTGATCCGCATTGGCACCAGTGATGGTGAACAATGGCTTCTCATTGGCAAACGGGTCTACCAAGTGTTGCCCTGGCTTGTAGCCCGCTGGTGCCTTGGTGAGGCCACCGGTGTAGGCTGGAATGGTGCCAGCGGCGTTGCCCGCTTTTTCAGCACCAAATTCAGTCAGGGTTGTGCCCAGCTTTGCCGCTTCTTGCGCGCTGACAGCCGCTTGCGCGGTGCCAACAGCAAACAAGCTTGCCAGAGCCAGTGCTGTGAGCTTTGTTTGAAACTTCAACATAAAAATTCCTCCAGTGTGTCTCTGTTCTTAGAATGAGTAAGATGCGCTCAAAGAGATGAAATCGCGGTCGCGAAGTACATCGTAATCAGCTGCATTGGTGAACGTGGTGTAGTTGATTGATGCACGGGTGTTGGCATCAAATTCAAAACCCAATCCCAAACCAACCGACTGCCGGCCTTCGTTGAAGGCCTGACCTGGCTCCGGCGAATAGCCGTCTACGTCATGGGACCACACGATGCTTGGAATCAAATCAGTACCCAAGAAAACGTCGCGATAAGTCGCTTGGGTTCTCAAGCGGTAACCCCAAGAGAACTCAGTCACAAAACCATTGAAATTGTTACCTGGATCTTGAGCGCCACCGAACACTGCGTTCCGTCCGTAGCGAATTCCCCCATTCCGAATATCGGGCAACCCATCTACAAAGACCGCTGCAACCTCACCTACGAAAGCGACTTGACTAGACCCCAAGGCCCGGTCAAAAGTTTTGATAAAGGTGTTTTGAATTTGCGTCACATCAAACCGATCGAATCCGTTTACAACAGTTCCGTTAGGAGCGCTTGCAATCCTGTTGCGCAAATCTGCGGGAGCAGTGATTCCAAAGAAAGGGGCGCCCGTTGGCTGACCAAGTGTCAAACCAGCACGCAGCAGGTCGGTCGCGTTAATTTGAATTGGCAAGTCTTGAGTCATGGATGCCTCGCCCGACCATGCCCAGCCACCCACGTTTGTTGCAAAACTGGCTCCGAAGACTTTAATATCTTCAGGGTAGTCTGCGACGTAACGGGACTGAGAAGTAGGGCCAAATGTAGGCGCTGGAACCGCTCCTTTAAACAAACTAGCCATCGGCAATCTGCTGTGATACTGCATAGCGTAGACACCGAGCTCTGCATCCAAAGATTCAAAATAACTACGGAGTGCTAGACCAAACTGGCCACCATCATCAGGCTGGCGATCCAACCCTCGATTGATGAAGAACCCGCCTGGGAAGTTTTGCTGATCAGGCGCAGAAGAAAGGAACGCAAGTCGCCCACAACCATCAGCCAAGAAATCCGCAGTTGAGAAAAATGTACCGCAACCTTCGGGTACAGTTTTACGCCACTTCAATTGAACAAAACCTTCGAGACTGGTAGTGTCAGTGACACCTAAGTTAGCGTACAACATTTCAGCTGGAGTAAAGCCCTCTTTCAATTCCGCCCCGGGGCGGCGGAATGCTGAAACGTCAATCGTATTCAAACCAGCAATTGGGCTCAAAATAAAGGTGCTTTCACCCCAGCTGATGACTTGTTTACCTAGACGCAAATCAAGCGGCATTCCACCTACATTGGTGTTGATATAACCAAAGGCATCCAATACGTCAACACCGTCAAAACGCGCATATGGGTGGAAGCCGTTATCATCCAATCTGCGATTTGGAGTGTTACTTGTTGGCTCATGACCGTGGAATACATCTTTTTGATTCAACGTGTGGTCATAGAACCACTTAACGCGCGTGAAGAAACCATAATTGTCCTTCTTCAATTCAAAGTCGTGAACGCCTTTGATAATGGTCGAGAAGGTATCGCCCTTTTGAAAGTTCAAATTTCCGTCATCGCCGGTGTTAGACGCTCCGGTCCCAGTAATTCCTTCAGCGTTTCTATTCGCAGGCCCATAAAGCGCCCTATCCTGCCCCTCAACACGGAAACTGGTACCCGCCGATACGGTGGAGTTTACGCTAAGGTCAAAATCACCAATCTGAAAATTGGCAGCCTGTACAGGCATTACAGCCGCGGCAAATAGCCCTGCTGCGATCATGTTGCGCACGGCAACGTGTGTTCTTGTTTTAGTAAAAGAATGTTTGTTCATGTAGCCCCCAAATAATTATCGAGTCAGCAGACGAAACACGCCTGCGATTGCCGAACGGTCCTCAGACTGAGGATGTCGGAAAATCAACTGAAAAATCGAATAGTTGTTCCGGCCTGCAACAGGCGCGAACCAACCTTATGGGGAACTTCGAGAACCTTGAGAAAAATAAGACATGTCACCTCCAGTAATTGCACCTTGATTGATGCTTTTTGCTAATTTTTTGCTTAGTGTAAAGCAGCTTTCCAAAAAATAAAACCGTAATTACAGTTTTAATAATTTAGAGCGCCTTATCTAAAAATGTACCACCGGAGTAACATGAAATGTTGCGCGAATTGTCAATAGTCGCAATTTAGTAGTAATTTCACTACAGGGCTTGTCAGGACTCGATTCCGAGGTATCGACTTACCACATTCTGAATTCGCGTTTCGAATTCCTGGGTGCGAAATTTAACAGGGCCCGCATCACGCAGGCGGGCATTGTGAAGCGCACCGTAGACGACCTGAATGGCGAAAGCCAAGGCCCGCAAGGGATCTGGGTGAACGGCGCTGTCGATGTGCGGCAGCAGAGGCTTTGAAACTGTGGTGATGAAACCGAAACCCACATCTCGCATGGGAGTGGATTCAATGAAGCCCTTGGATTCGCGAATAAACGCTTCAGTCAAGATTGAACTGTATTCACCCTGAAAAATACCGACTAGAAAACTGACTACTTCGTCGCAAATCAGTTTACCTTCCACACCCACCCAGTTGCGGTCATCAAATTGACTGGCAGCGCTCATGAGCAACTCCTGGCAGCTCTCGGCGATCAAGGCGTCGAAGTAACTTTCTTTGTCTTCAAACCGGCTGTAGAACGAACCCACGGTGCAACCCGCTTCAGTGCAGATGTCTTTGATTGAAATTTCCTCAAGCACACGGGTGTGCAAGAGCTTGCGCCCGGCTTTGAGCAGGTCGTGCCGCTTTCGAAGGCTGCGGGCCTGCATGGCTGGGCGCACACCTTGTGTATTTTCTACAGCTTCAGCTTTGGCTTGATTTTTCACTGGAAATAAGAGCGCCCACGTGGAGTGGGCGCTGCATGTAATCATTTGACAGCCGGATTATGGCATTAAATTTTGCAATGTGGGTAAATTCAAAGTACCGCGCAGTGCGACCAAGGGGGTGACCAGGTCGCGAGAGGCGGTTGCCAAATATTGCGGGTGATAACCATACACCAGCAAGCCCAAGGTTTCGCCTTCGGCCAAACGTTCGGCCACGCCAGTCATTTCCACATGGCGCTTGCCAAATCCACGAATGGGCGTCACCTGATCATCGATCAAACGCCAGGCGCCGTTTCTGTTCACGCCCAGCCCAACGAACAACATGGGGTCGCAGCCAGGCTCCAAACCCGCCAACCCAATGGGTGACATGGCCGTGGCTGAATAAATTTGACCACACACAGGGTTCATCAACATATCCACAGGTGGTGCGATTTCGAAGGTCGCAGTTGGAATACCTGCCACCACATTCACACCGGCGGGCAAGTCGATGGGCATAACCGCGGGCGCAAACGGATAACGCAAAATGCCGGTCACCGCACTGGTGAGCACATTCAGTGGATCAGCCCCCGGCGTAAAATCAATGGCCACAGGCTGAATATTGCTATTGGTTGCTTGGCCCTTGGCTTGCGGCCCCAGGTTGCTGAACAATGTGTTTTCATTCACCCACACTGCGGCGTTTTCACTGGCTGTGCCTTGGCCCACGTCATCATTCAGGCTGAGGCAAACCTTGCCTTTGTTTGCAGCCAAGGTTGTGAACGCATTGGATTCGCTGGCGTTTTTGATCGCAGCAGCTTCCTGGGGCGTAAACAACTTTTCAACAAGGAATGCAAATTGGGCCTCTGGAATACTCAGGTCACCACAAGCAAAAGGGCCACCTGGCTTTTGGAACTCAATTTCATTGAGACCGTTTTGGGCGCCCTGCTCCGTCAGGTCAGCCAAACCAGGGACCATCGAAGGCGACAGGGGCAGAATGTGACCACTTTGGTGGGTCAGCAAACGTACATCGGCTTTTTTGCCTTTGTCATCCTCAAGCGCGCGGTAACAACTGAAGTTGTGGAATGCGTCGTTGAAGTTGAACAAGGTGTCCCGAAAACCTTGAGTGAACAGAATATCGACCGGGTCCGGTGTTTTCTGGGCCAGACCAGGCGTTACTTCACTTTGAAGGAAGCTTTGCGCGCCGGGGGCTTCAGAATCGCACCAATAACTTGGGCTGTGGTAACGGAAAAACTCCAGCGCTCCCTCTGGAAAACGATTGGCGGTGGCGCCGCGCAACAGGGTTTCGCGGATTAAGTTGTCTTGCCCGCTGGTTTGCAAAGCCATGGGGTCGCCTGCTTGCAGCTTTGGGCTCAAAGAACCCGATTCGCCGCCGGCCACCAACAGCAAGGCCCATCCCGACTTCACGGTGCCGGTGGGCTTGACATTGCCCTCGGCGGGCTCAAAATTTTCGATGCCATACGCGCCGCCAGGGTTCAAGCTGTAGCGCAGGTCATTCCATGCAATATCGGGGGTGAGCGCATCCAGGCGCTTCAGTGGATCAATGTTGTGAATCAACAGTTGATAGCCACCACCGTAGCTGCCACCCGTGGCTCCAGCCACCATGTTGAATTCACGGTTGCCCGCAGGTTTGGGCGTGCTGGCGTAGCGCAACCAGTCCAGGTTGGCCTCAGCCCAATCGAGGATTTGAAGCAGGTCTTGCCCTTCAAAGTCTGGATCCAAGACGCGGACAGATCCGCCGCTTTCACCAAAGCCGCGTTGGTCAATACTAATCACCCCAGCACCAGCCTCAATCAGGTCGCCCATGATGCCGCGTGGGCTGGTCGCGCGCGAGCCGCCATAACCGTGGCCTTCCAGCACCAAAGGATTACCCCGATCACAATTAAACTCGGCAGGCTCGAACACAGTGAACGCAATATTGTGGCCACTTGCAGACTGCAGGTTCACGCTGTAACTGTTGCCACCTGCACGAGGTTGTGTCGCATTGTCGCTGCATGCCGTGGACGTGAACTGCCGTTGTACTGCCTCAGGATCCGGGTTTTTAAAGTTGGCCACCAAGGTCATGGTGGGCTCAACTTCCTCATTGGGATTGGTGGGATTGTTCGGGCCAGCCAAACTCGCCGGGGTATCGTCGCTGCCACAGGCTGCGAGGCCCAAGGTGGCCCCGAGAAGGGCCGCAAGCAACAGTTTGTTGAAGGGTACTACGGTCATGGGTGTCTCCTGCCATCTCCGCCTTGTGACTTTTGGCGTTGTGGATTTAAGTGTGTATCCCCTTGTTACCGGGAGATGACAGGAATTAGATGTGCCTGAAGTGTCGCTAAGCCGACACTACTTGGACACTGAGTAAACATCAAGAAGCATTACACCTGGTGATACATTCGATACCAGGCGGCGAATTCAGCGATGCCCTGCGCCAGGGGGGTGACAGGCCTGAATTGAGTGGCCGATTGCAAGGCAGTGACATCGGCACAGCTTTGGCTCTTTTCCAGAATCGGGCCGGTGATGTATTCCTTGATGGCGGTTTTCTCCAAGGCATGTTCCAGCGCTGCGATCAATTCCTCAATAGAAACTGGCAAGCTGTTGCCCACGTTCAAAATTCGCCAGGGTGCGTTACTCGTGGCCTGATCAGGCGCCTCAACCAGCCACACCGGGTTGGGCTCGGCGGGGGTGTCACTGGCACGCAGCACCGCCTCCACCAAATCAGCAATGTAGGTGTAGTCCCGGGTGTTGCGACCATCGTTGTAAATTTGAATTGGCTTGCCTTCGAGAATACGTTTGGTGAACGCGAACAGCACCGAATCGGGTCTGCCCCAAGGGCCGTACACCGAGAAAAACCGCAAGCCAGTGGTGGGCAAATTAAACAGGTGACTGTAGGAATGGGCCATGAGTTCGCAGGCACGCTGAGTGGCGGCATCCAGGCGCTGCGGGTGGTTTGCACTGTCGCGCTCGCTCATGGGTTTCTGGAAACCCGCCCCGTATACAGCATGGCTGCTGGCATACGTTAAGTGGTGAATTTTGAAATGTCGGCAAGCTTCCAACAGCGACACAAAACTGTTGATATTGTTTTGCACACACTCGGCAGGTTTGTCCTGCGACAAAAATTTGTCGGTTTGCCCGGCGAGGTGAATGACCCGCTGAACTTTGTAAGTTTCCAAGCATTCGTGCAGCTGCGTACTGTCGCAAAGATCAGCGCGCACTGAATGGTATTTCGATCCAGTGGCCTTTGCAATTTCATCGAGCATGGTCAAGCGTTCACGCTTGAGCCGGGTGTCATAGTGACTGTTCAGTGAATCAAAGCCAATGACTTTGTCGCCACGCTCCAGGAGCGCCTTGGCCGTGTGAAATCCGATAAAACCTGCATGCCCTGTGACCAGTACAGTTTGTTTCTGGCGAGCCTGTTTCACCAAGCCTGGATCGACCGCCTCAAGCTCGGCCAATTCTTTGGTTTGAAGTTCCTCTGCTTTGGGTGCTGCATTTTTGAGCTGATCCGGGGCCGGAAAGGCCTCCATTTTGATTCCCATATTGGTTCTGCGTGCGCGGTAGAGGATCCTAACCTTACCCGAAACCGATTGATTGTCAATCCGGTTGTTGATTCATTCTCCCGTTTATTGAATACCGGCCCAAAGCAGGCTCCAGGATTGCAAAAAGTTGCTCCAGGCATTCGGAAACAGTGTACTGGTGGGTTTGCAAAATCAGACAGGGACTTTCGGGTACTTCATAAGTAGCGCTGATCCCGGTGAACTGCGCAATGTCGCCGCGACGCGCTTTGCGATAGAGGCCTTTGGGATCGCGTTGTTCGCACACCTGAAGAGGTGCATTCACATGCACTTCAAAAAATTGCCCGGGATTGAACAAGGAGCGGGCCATGGTGCGGCTCTGGGCTTGAGGCGAAATCATGGACACAATCACCACGAGGCCAGCATCCACCATCAGCTTGCACACTTGTGCTGTGCGTTGCACATTGATGACACGGTCTTCTGGTGAAAAACCAAGATCACTATTCAAACCGAGCCGCAAGCCGTCACCATCCAGTAAAGCCGTGTGAACACCCCTGTTGTACAACTCTTTCTCCAACGCCATCGCCAGCGTGGTTTTTCCAGCCCCACTCAAGCCAGTCAACCACACAACGCATGCCGTGTGCTTTTTTAACAATTCATGCTGGCATGGCGCAATCATGCTGCTCACAGGTCACCAGTTGCGGATGCTGTGCCTCATCCAGATTCATGATCACCCCGTTGCGACAATCGGGAATCACTACGGTGTCGAAAAACTCACGTGCGGCGCCTTCAAAAGTAATCGCCTGGATAACGTGACCGGTTTTTAAATTAACGGCGATCAGCTGGCAACGATCTGGCAGATGCAGTGCTTTCAAACGGTCATGCAATGGAAAGTTGGTTACATAGCCATCGTGCCGCGGCTTGCTGATACGATCCTGTTGAGCCGCTTTCAAGGGCTGCGCACAACGCAAAGTAAGCACCCCCTTTGAGAACTCGGTGGGCACACACACAAATCGACGACAATATTCCAGCGGTAAAATGGTTTGCAGGGTGAAATGGTCGCCGATGACATTGGAATCCTCTTGAGAACCCGATTCGGCCAAATCATCCAGATTCAGGAATCTTGAGCGCAAAGCGAGGCTGCCCAATTCGGCAGACCGACCCTCTCCACGCAAGTGTGTGTGTTGTTGGCGAAGCAAATTGAGCTGATGCTCATCCAGCCCGGCTTGTACCAAATCTGCTTCTAGTGATTTCATGGAGAATGTTTCCTTCAGTTGGGAAAGCCAGTGCCAAAGCCCGGTTGATTGTTGCCCAACTGGTTGCCTCCGAAACCACCATTGCCACCACCAAACCCGGAGCCAAAGTTGCCGCCTTGCTGCCCCCCCAAAGTACCTGAGGGTGAGAAAGTCTGTGTTCTCAGCACAGGCACCAAATAATCAAACTGATCGGTTTCCACTTTCAGCAACTGTGAATCGCTGGGCACTTGCGGCAGGCCACCTGCGCTCGACTCAAGCGCGCCATAAAACACATTGACCCAGGTGCCGTTTTCACTTAACCAGTCGACCGTGATGTCTTGCCCGTTGACCGTGGCTCGCAACGCGTAGCCGCTGACATTTTCTGTTTTACCCACTCGCAAACGAAGTGCACCCGATGAACGCGACACCGGGCGAGGCACCACGACAGCGGCGGTTGGTTCGCTACGGCCATTGCCAGCCTGTTGAGTGACAGCAGGCTGAATGACTTGCTGGGGCGTGAAATCGTTCTCGACCCGTCGCATCACAATGGCACCCTGAAAATAGGCGGTCACCTGCATATTGCTGAACAGGTTAATCAGCGGCACCGGCAACACCGGTGAATTCAAGGCTTGTTGCCGAATGTTCAAATCTTCTTGCGTAATCCGCCGCTCGGCCTGCCGACGCAAATCAGCAGCATCGCCGGTGGCTGCCTGCTCTGCCGGGCGCTGTGTGGCGCCGGAAGAATCTGGCCCATTTGCCACAGGTGCACCCTGTAACATGGCAGGGCGAATCAAGGGATTGGCAATGGTTTGCTGCGACAACACACCGCCCGACCATGCAGCACAGGCACTGACCAGACAACAGATAACAAGGGGTTTTTGAAAGGCATGCATGATTTCACTGCTCCTGAAACGGGGTCAGTTTCGAGATCATTTGAACTTGCGAGGGCACAAAACCCAGGCTTGTCGACAAACGCAAGGGGCCGCCCACGGCCGCTGCCACGGGTTCAACTGCGCTGGGTGCCTTGGGTTCAATTCTGCGTTTGATCGGGGCTGGCGTTTCCAACACGGGCAACTGCGCTGCGGGTTGTTCCAACTTGGCCACTTCACCGAACAACAACAAACGCGGGCGGATGGTCACCACCAGTTCCGTTTGTTTGGTGCTCTCGGTGCGGCTGCGTGTGCCCAGCCCACTTTGAAAATCATCCTGGGCACGCGACACGGTAATACCACCCAGCAAAATGGTGTCGCCGGGACGACAACGCACTTGGGTTTTCAGTTCGCGGTCAGCGACCTCAGGCAAGTTCAAATCCACACCCAAGGCAGTGAAACGCTTCAGCGCCAGAAGCTCCGTGATTGAAATATTGATGCGGGTGTAAATGGTGGAGTCATGTGCCTCGCCGGTCAGCGAGACTTCAAGGCCTGTACGCAGGTTCTGCGTGTCGGCGGTGGATTGCGCCACTCCGTTCACAATTTGCGAGCCCACACGCGATACAAATGTGGTGGACTGTCCCACCCGAATGTTGCCGTTGGTGCCATTCATCAAGCCGATTTTCGGTTGACTCAGGGTTTTGACATCGCCCTGTGACTTCAGAAAATCAATCAAGAAATTGGTGGAGAAATTTTCACCAAAGATCAGGGTTTCAATTCCCGATGCAGTGCGCGTCAGTTGGGTAATCCTGTCTGCTGTGCTGGATGCTCCTGCAATCGAGGAGTCCGGGGCGGTGTTGATTCCATTGCCGGTTTTGTAAAGCTCCCAACGCACACCCATGTTGTTGGAATCGTTCAGGTCCACCTGTAACACATTCATGTCATACACAATCAATGAACGGGTGGCACGTGCCCGCTCAAGATAATTCTGGATGTCGCTCAAGGCCCGACGGTTGGCGCGAAACACCAGTGATCGGTTGATGCGGTCCAGGTAAACATCACGCGCGCCCAGGTACTGCATGGTGTTGGTAATGCCAGCCATGCTGTCCTCGTTCAGCACAGGCGGCATGGTGACGACAAACTGTTGCTCAGGCATGATCCTCAGCACGCCCGACTCCGTCACTGTCCAGAAAAACCCCATGATTTCGCCCAACTTGTTCATCACTTGCGGCAAAGTGCCACTGAGATTGTTCAGCGTAACCACCCCATAACGGGACGCTGCATCCGCCCCACCCTCAAAACTCAATGGCATGTTGGTGCTGGCGAAAATCAGCTGCAGCACATCGAACAAACCGCGTTCGGTCACCGAGAGGTTCTCGACCATGCGGTTGGGCAGTTCACCCTCGGAAAGCTGGGGACGAACCCAGAAGGTATCGGAGGGCAAACGCTCAATGGGCAAAGTCACCTGAGGTGCTGCTTGATTTGCGCCAGTGATTTCCGGTGCTTTCAGTTTGGCGCGAAACTCGTCTTCCTGCCCGAACGGCCTTAGCGATGAACAAGCCACTGCGCTCAATGCGACAGCCACGTAAACACCAATTTTGCTCACACTCAAAGCGGTGTTTAATGCGGTATTGGGGTTCATACTGTTGTTCATCCTGTGAAATCGGTACTGTTGAGTATCCCGATGCTGGATGGGTTAAACATCCCTCTAAGGAGTCACCTCGCCGACCCCACCTTTTCGCGGGATAAGGCAGGGTTAACCGACATTGAAGGAGCAATTCATGAATTGGCTTACGATCAAAAACACCTTGGTAGCTTGCGCAGCAGGCTTGTTGATGACTGGCACGGTGTATGCGCAGGAATCTGCCCCAGCAAAGCGAATGAACACACAGGACATTACCTCGAAGGTGGTGTATCACATTGACGGTGCAGAGCAACCGCTCAAAGCCCTGCGCAATATTCGCAACCATCTCGATGTTTCGCCAAGAACCACCATCATTGTGGTGACCCATGCCAATGGCGTGGACTTTTTGATGGAAGGCGCCAAGCATACCGAAACGGGCACACAATACGCCCCACTGGTGAGCGCACTGACTGCCCGAGGCGTGGTGTTCGAGATTTGCGAAATTACATTGAAGAACCGCAATTTAAAGAGAGACCAGTTCGTGCTCGATGCGACATTTACACCATCAGGCGTGGTGCGTGTGGCCGATCTGCAAACCCAACAAGGCTTTGCCTACATCAAACCTTAATACCGACTTGCCATGCAATTGAACACTCACAAGGCCGTATCCCCACTCACCGTGTTGTGGTGCGGGGCATTCATCATGACCATTTCATTGGGCATACGCCACTCATTCGGGCTTTTTTTACAGCCGATGAGTTTGAGCAATGAGTGGGGGCGTGAGGTGTTTGCCTTTTCAATTGCCATGCAAAACCTGGTGTGGGGCGTTGCGCAACCCTTTGTGGGCAGAATGGCCGATCGACTGGGGTCTGCCATCACCATGATTCTCGGGGGGGCTCTGTACACGCTGGGTTTGTTTTTAATGGCCATGGCTGAAAGCCCTGGTATGCTGACCTTGAGCGCCGGTGTTTTGATTGGTCTGGGTTTAAGCGGCACCACCTTCCCTGTGGTGTTTGGCGCCGTCAGCCGTGCCATGCCCCCTGAAAAGCGCAGTATGGCCATGGGCATCTCCATGGCTTTGGGTTCACTGGGGCAGTTCGCATTTTTGCCCGGTGGTTTGTTTTTGATCAATCAGGTGGGCTGGTCTTCCGCACTCACCATTCTCGCGTGTATTGCAGTCATCATTCTGGTGTTGGCCTGGCAATTGATTGAACCCAAAGCCACGCCCCTGAAAACCGACGATGCACCCTGCAGTGCCGAGTGCCCGAACACCGCAGCCAGCCACCAGGAAGCACCTGCAGACAAAGAGCTCGGCATGTGGGCCTCGCTGGGGCAAGCCATACGGCATCGCGCCTTCCTCATGCTGAGTGTGGGTTACTTTGTCTGCGGCTTTCAAATCCTGTTCATCAGCGTACACCTGCCCAGCTATCTTCAAGACAGCGGCATACCTGCCAGTGCGGGCAGCACAGCCTTGGCCTTGATTGGCCTGTTTAATATATTGGGTAGCTACCTGGCCGGCTTGTGTGGTGGCAAGTTCAGAAAACCCATGCTGCTGACTGGCATTTATGGCCTGCGCGGTGTGCTGATTGTGGCTTTCATCCTGACTCCCTTAAGCACATGGAGTGTGTACTTGTTTGCGGCGGGCATGGGCGTGTTGTGGTTATCCACCGTGCCTTTAACCACAGGCACCGTATCAGCCATGTTTGGTGTTAAAAACCTCTCCATGCTAGGTGGGTTGGTATTTATGTTCCACCAAATTGGTGCCTTTGTAGGTGGATGGCTAGGCGGCCTGTTGTTTGATGCCACTGGCAGCTACACACTGGTGTGGTGGATATGTGTGGCTTTAAGTGCAATTGCCGCTGCGGTAAACTGGCCAATCCAGGAACAAAGCGCAACCCCCAATGAGCACGCAGCCCAAGCCGCCTGAAAATACAGATGCCAACACACCACTGATGCCACGCTGGGCCAAGGTGGTGTTGGTGGCGTTTGCCTTGCTGGTGATGTTGGGCTATGCAAGCCCAGACATGCGAGCAGTGTATGTGGCTGCATGGGCAGCGTGCTTTTGATTGGCTTTGCTTTTAACTGAAAAAACCAAACGCCCACGGTATTAAAAGCGCTCCAAAAATACCATGTAAACCCATGCCCAAGCTGGCATAGCGCCCAGCCTCGGGGTGCACTGAAAATGCCCGTGCCGTGCCAATACCATGCGCGGCAAGCCCCATGGTAAAACCGCGCACCCACCAACGCTTCATGCCCATGAAATTAAACAGCCAGGTGCCCACAGCTGCCCCCAGAATACCTGTCACGATTGCAAACAAAGCCGTGAGCGTGGGTGAGGCACCAATGCGCTCGCTCACCCCCATGGCGATGGGCGCTGTCACCGATTTGGACCACAAGCTTTGAACAATGTCCAGGTTGGCGCCCAACAAGTGAGCAGTACCTAAGGCGCTACCAATGGACAAAGCACCTCCCACCAGCAAGGCCGCACTGAGCAGGACCAGCGTGCGAATGGTTTGCCCCTTGACCGCAGTCAGCCCTTGATAAATTGGAACCGCCAATGCCACGGTTGCTGTGCCCAAAAGAAAGTGTACAAACTGGGCACCTTCAAAATACTGCTGGTAACTTAAGCCGGTGACTTGCAAGAATGCGGCCAACAGCAACACGGCAATCATGACCGGGTTGGTGAATGGGTGTTGCCCACTTTTTTTGTAGCACCACAGACCAAGCTGATAGGCCAGCAAAGTGAGAAACAAAGCACTAAGCGGGTTACCGCTAAGGTAAACCCAAATTTCAGGGAGTTCCAGCACGCGACGGGCAGACTCACTCATTCTTGCCGCCTTCGCTGACCTCGCCCGGCATAAAACGGGCAGCCAGCTTGTCCAGCAACCACGCAGTACCCGTTAGGGTAACCACCACACTGACCAGGAGGGTGATCAAAATCACCACACCAAATTCAGCGAGCACAGGCCAGAAAACCACCACACCCACTGCCGCAGGCACAAACAGCAAACCCAGGTTTGCGGTGAACACATTTGCAGTCGATTGAATATCGGCAGGCACACCACCTTTGATGAAGAAAAACACCAGCAAGGCGATCAAACCCAGTACAGGACCGGGAATGGATGGAAACAAGGCAAAACTGAGCAACTCGCCCAAAGCCTGAAAAGCAAGAAGTATCGTCAATGATTTAAGCATGTGGCAGTGTAGCGCCATGAAATTTTTATAGTCAACCTGTAAAACGGTGAGGCGTTAGAATGAAGTTGACAGCAATTGATTTAGAACAAAACCCAAGGAATACACCATGAACAAATTCAAACTTTCAGCAATCGCCCTTACTTTGTTTGCCGCAGGCTGTGCCAGCAACGGCGGCGGTATCTTTCAGCAACCGCAAGCCCCACAACAGCCCGCCCCCGGGTCGCCCGTGGCCGTAGCAGGTTGTCCGGTTGCCCCTGAGCGCAAAGTAGACAACACCAAAACTGCAATTGGTACCGCAGTGGGGGCCATCGGCGGCGCTATTGTGGGCAACAGCATCGACGGCAAAGACACCGTTCGCGGTGCAGCCTTGGGTGGCCTTTTTGGCTACCTGGTGGGCAGCCAGATTGCAGTGCGTGAACAGCGTGATGGTTCTGTCATGCTGGATATTCCGGGCGCCGCCTTGTTCGACACCAACAAGACTGCAATCAAGCCACAATTTGCCGGTACTTTAGACCAAATTGCCGCCACACTGCGTGACAACCCCAACACCATTGTTTGCGTGATTGGCTACACCGACAGCACTGGCAGCGACGAGTACAACCAGGACCTTTCAGTGCGCCGTGCCCAATCGGTCACCAGCTTTCTGACTGGCAAGGGTATCGATGGCGGTCGTTTGACTGCGGCGGGCTTGGGCGAACGCTTCCCGGTCGCGACCAACGACACTGAGGCGGGTCGCACTCAAAACCGTCGCGTTGAGATGTACGTGCGCAACTGAATCTGATTCAGCTGCCTTTGGCATGCTGCAGCAATAAAAAAAGCCACCTTCGCAGGTGGCTTTTTTGCTGATCTCACCGCTAGATGCAGTGTCCTTTTACGCAGTTTCTTTTGGCTTGTCGCGAAGTTCGCGGCGCAAAATTTTGCCCACAGGTGTTTTAGGCAAGTCGTCGCGGAACTCAACAAAGGACGGGATCTTGTAACCAGTCAGGTTCTGGCGGCAATGTGCGATCAGATCTTCTTTGGTCACACTGGCGTCTTTCTTCACCACGACCAGCTTCACTTTCTCGCCAGTCACTGGGTCGGGCACGCCCACCACGCCACATTCCAGAACACCTGGGTGCTGGGCAACCACGTCTTCAATTTCGTTCGGGAACACATTGAAGCCGCTTACGATAATCATGTCTTTCTTGCGGTCTACAATCTTCACGAAGCCTTGCTCGTCCATGGTGCCAATGTCACCAGTCGCCAGCCAGCCATCTTTGTCGATTGTTTTGGCGGTTTCTTCAGGGCGGTTCAAGTAACCCAACATCACTTGCGGACCACGCACACAAATTTCGCCAGGTTCATTCAAACCAGCCCACAAGCCATCGTCGCGCTTCAAACGAACTTCGGTTCCCGGAATGGGCAAACCGACATTGCCGCGGAATGCAGGGCGCTCAACGCCATGCAGGGGAGGAACGGTCACCACTGGTGAAGTTTCTGTCATGCCGAAGCCTTCAGAAATCGCGCAACCAGTGACTTTGTACCAACGCTCAGCGATGGGCTGTTGCAAAGCCATACCGCCACTCATTGCAAACTTCATGTCCGAGAAATCGCGCTTGCAGAATTCTTCGTTGTTCAGGAAAGCATTGAACAAGGTATTCACTGCAGTGATCACATGGAATTTTTCTTTCCGAAGCACCTTCATCACGGTGCCCACATCACGTGGATTGGCAATCAGAATGTTGCGTGCACCAAAAGTCATGAACAACATGCAGTTCACGGCCAGCGCGTAGATGTGATAAAGCGGCAGCATGGTGACCACGCAAATCGGGTCTTTGCCAATGGCTTCGCTCATCCAGGCCAGACCCTGTTCCATATTGCTCATCAGGTTGCGCTGGGTCAGCATTGCGCCTTTGGACACGCCAGTGGTGCCACCGGTGTATTGCAGCAACGCCACATCGTCCAGCTTCGGGCTGGGTTTTGGAAAAGAAACACCCTTGCCAGCAGCCAGTGCTTTCTTGATGGGTACGGCCTGAGGCAAATTGTAGGCTGGCACCATCTTCTTGATTTTGCGCATCACGAAGTTGACGATGAAGCCCTTCAAGCCACCCAGCAAGTCGCCCAGTTGGGTAATCACGATGTTCTTAACCTTCGTACCCTCCAGCGATTGCTGCAGCGTGTTGGCGAAGTTCTCGAATACCACGATCGTGGTGGCGCCAGAGTCTTTCAACTGGTGGTTCAGTTCACGCACGGTGTACAGGGGGTTCACGTTGGTCAGTGTACAACCCAGCTTCATGGCACCCACAAAACACACGGGGAACTGCACGCAATTGGGCAGCATGATGGCCACAACGTCACCAGCCTTCACACCAATCGATTTCAGATAGCCCGCAAACTGGTCAGACATGTCGTCGACCTGCTTGTATGAAAACTCAGTGCCTGCAGACACAAACGCGGGACGGTCTGCGTACTTTTTGAGGCACTCAACCACCAGCTCCAGCATGCTGTTGTAACGCAGTGGTGGCATGTCACCAGATACACCAGGAGGGTAGCTTTTGGTCCAGTAACGGGACTCAAACAGCTCCTGTGCTTCTTTGCTGACGAAACCATTGAATTGATCGGGCGATACCTTAGGGGCTGCCTCGTCGGGACGTGCTGACATGTACTGATCTCCTGTGAACCGAGCGAATGCGGCCAAGGAGCGGTGCCACTCTGGGTGGCTTTTTATGTCTCCCCGGCTGAGCCTGCTTGGGCTCGGTTTTTATAAGTGTTGTATAAGACTTCCGGCAAATTCAACAATACCATTCTTCCCGCGATTTTGGTAAGAATCGCGTAAGTTAACCCAAAGAATTCAGGATTTTAGACGCAGTACTCGATTTACCGGCGCAATTTTCCCAGCGGAAAAAACATCAAATACCCAGCAAATTTCGCTTTTTGATTTCTGCGCGGCTCAGCACCGGTGTGATACAGGCGTCCACCTTGCCAAACACTTGCTCCCAATGGGCAAGAGGCTGAGAAGCAATCAACGCCTTCATGTCAGCCAGCATCTGAATTGCGGGCGGGGTGCCTGGCATGGCACCGCGGCTCCAATGAATATTGACCCACTCTGGCTTGCCCATGGCCTCGCAGGCCACTTTCCAGAACTTGTGCTCGAGTGAACCCACCGCCAAATGACGCTGATCCGCAGTTTTGTACACGTTGTAACAGGCCAGGCCACCGCTGAGCAAGTCGTCTTGATGGCGAGCAGGTTTGCCACTGAGCATGATCCACATTTGCTCCATGCTCTCGGGCATGATGTTTTGCTTCCACAGGTTGTGGGTCATGGACACATCCACAAACGTACCTTGGCCTGTGCGCTGGGCCTTCAACAAGGCCGCCAAGATGCCTTGCACAGCAGCGGAAGTGCCTCCAAACAAATCGCCAAACTGTACCGCAGGCACCGGGATGTCGCCGTTGGCCGTTTGCAAACCATCGAGCACGCCACTTAAGGCCATGTAGTTGATGTCGTGACCAGCCTTTTCAGCCAACGCCCCCTGTTGACCGTAGCCCGTGATGCAACACATCACCAGCTTCGGGTTCAGCGCTTTCAAAGTGTCGTAGCCACAGCCCATGTCGGCCATGACGCCGGGACGGAATCCATCAATCAGCACATCGGCCTTGGCAGCATGATCCTTCAAAGCCTGAATGCCCTCGGGCGTACGAAAGTCGGCAGTCACAATCTGTTTGCTGCTGTTCAACGCGGCATACAACATGGGCATGCTTTTGGCATCATCCCCGTGGGGCGGCTCCATCTTGATGACCTTGGCACCCATTTGCTGCAGGATCAGCGACGTGGCTGGTCCGGGCAAATTGCGCGACAAATCAAGAACGGTAATGCCTTCGAGCAAGGTGGGGTCTTGAATGGGTGACATGTGTGACGGCCTTGGTAAATAGTTGAGTACGAAAACGGTTGCTGGCGAATGAACCGGCTCAATGCCCCGTGGATGCGGGGCGATACTCGCTTCGCCTGGCTTTGCAAGGTTTCCCGGCGGATTCGCAGCGCGGGGCGATTGCGTAGCAATCGATGCGAAGACGCCGAGGCGTTTCGCATGCCCCAAGCAAGAAGCATCAAGCCGGAAAAAGAAACCTTGCTGAGGGCGAAGCGAGTAACACCCCAAGTCAATGGGGCATTACACATTCAAACGTTTTAAGAGTTTACAACTCTCAAGCGCTCGCCCTGCACGGCCGCACCATGCGCAACATTGGGCACGTTCGCACATTCAAAACCTGGAGCATAGGTTACGGAGTTGTCACCAAAGAATTCCTGCGGTGTGAACTCGTCGACCATGATGGCTTCGAGGCTGATGCGATTGGCTCGGTCCAGCAGCTTTTTGTCAGCTGCTGTAATAATGCCTTTGGCCAATGCGGCCTCGGCCATTTCTTGTACAGAACCTTTGTCCACCAGCTTGGAGCGGCGCGCCTGAATCACTTTCATTTGCACCACCTCGGCTTCCTGAACAGCCTGGAAGGCTGCCATCAAACGCTTCACGCCCGTGGTTTGGGCCAACACTTCATCGCTGTCCAGGTCCGCCAGGTTGAACTTGGGCATGTACAAGTCGCCAGTGATGCGCCCGAGTTGTGCACCACTCTTGGTAATCGATTTGGCCACAGTGGGCACCAAACGATCAAGACCTGAACCCACCAATGGATTCACGCGCAGGCTGAAATAACCAACGGTGCGCAACAGAAAACCGACTGCGTTGTTGCCAAAATTGGCGTAGATCGACTCGAATGCTTTTTGCACCTTGGCCAAAGCATATTCGCAGGCGTATTGCACCAGCGGCAAGTCTTCTTTGATCTCGCCCTCAGCCACGTAGCGGCGAATGGTTGAAATCGCCAACAGCTGCCAACCCAATGCATCCGCGAAATGACCAGTCAGTTGCTGGCGTGCTTTCAGCTTGCCGCCCACAGTAATCAGCGCCATGTCGGTGAGGAATGAATAGCGCGATGACGCCCATGCCAGCTTGCGCAAATAAGGTGTTACTCCATCCACTTTGGGCGTGCTGGCCAGGTAACCACGGGTCAAGGTAAGGCCAATCAAGCGACCGGTGTTCACCACCATGTGACCAATCCAGCCCTTCAGCGCGCTGCTGAATGTGGGCAGGTCATTGGCTTCCAGTGCATTCGCAATTTTGAATGCATAGGGGTGGCAGCGCACTGCACCCTGGCCGAATGTAATCAGCGAACGGGTCATGATGTTGGCGCCTTCAACTGTAATAGCGACTGGGGCTGAACAGTAGCCGCGGCCAATCACGTTGTTGGGGCCTTGCATCACACCGGCACCAGCCATCACGTCCATGGCGTTTTTCGCTTGCTCACGTGAAAGTTCGGTGAGGTAGGCTTTCCACACAGCTGACACCACTGGGGGCTGTTCGCCGTTGTCCAGTGCACTCAATGCGTACACACGCGCAGCCTCGCTGAGGTAAGCCATGGCTGCAATCTCGGCCAGCTTTTCCTGAATACCTTCCATCTCGGCAATGGGCATGCCGAACTGCTGGCGAACACGGGCGTATGCTCCCGAAGCAGCCGCTGCCGCACGGATGCCGCCCACTGCACCGGCTGGCAGTGAAACCGCGCGACCACCTGCCAGCTGTTCCATCAACATGCGCCAGCCTTGGCCTGCGCACTCTTTGCCACCAATAATTTCGTCTGCATCAATGACGACGTCGCGGCCAATAATCGGGCCGTTGTAGAACGCATCACCAATCGGCTGATGGTGTTTGCCCATTTCCAAACCAGGCGAACCACGGTGCACCAAGGCCACGGTAATGCCTGGCTCTGCACCTTTGCCCAACAAATTCTCGGGGTCGTGTAGTTTGAATGCCAGCGAAATCAGGTTGGCCACCGGTGCCAACGTGATGTAACGCTTGCGGAAGTTCAGCTTGATTTGAACCTTGCCTTCAGCGTTATTGAACACCACGCCGCGCGCCAGGATGGACGCTGCATCGGATCCCGCAGTGGGTTCGGTCAAACCGAAACAGGGCAGGTATTCGCCACTGGCCAGGCGTGGCAGGTAATGTTCTTTCTGTGCCTGAGTACCGTAGTGCTTGATCAATTCAGCTGCACCCAAGCTGTTGGGAATCACAACCAGTGTTGACAGCAGTGGGCTGTGCGATGTGATCATCGCCATGATGGTGGAAATGGCGTTGGCCGAAAATTCCAGGCCACCAAACTTTTGGGGAATCAGGAAGGAATAAAAACCGGCAGAGGCCAAAAAGTCGACTGCTTTTTTCGGAATGATGCGTGTGGTCGCAATTTCATGCGGGTCGCACATTTCGCACAGCTGTTGCACTGGGCCGTCGATGAAATCGCGCTCGCGCTGATTCAATTTCGAGTACGGCTCGGCAAACATTTTTGCAAAATCGGGCTTGCCGGAAAACACCTGCCCGTCAATCCATACCGTGCCTGCTTCAAGCGCCTGGCGCTCGGTCGGCGAAATTTGCGGCATGGCTTTGGCTTTGATCAAGCCATTCATGATTGCTTTGAATACCATGGTTACTGCTCCTGTTTTCGTCATTCATCGCGAAGCAGGCTGCTCTGGGACAGCTTGCTTCGCAGGGTAAAAATCAAGCCAGATTGTCTTCCAGCTTTTTGCCTTGTGCAGCCAATTCAACCAGCATGCTGGCGGGCTTGAAACGCTCGCCGTACTTGGCGGCCAGTTCTTCACAACGCTTCACGAACTGGGGCAGACCCTTGGCGTTGATGAACTGCAACATGCCGCCTGTGAATGGCGCAAAACCCAATCCAAAAATTGAACCGATGTTGCCATCCGCTACGGAGCGCAACACTTTTTCCTGCAAGCAGCGTGCGGCTTCATTGGCCTGGATGTACATCAGGCGGTCCTGGATTTCTTGTGAGCTTGGCTGCTCTTTGGCCAGCGGGAATTCTTCGCTCAACCCCTTCCACAAAGTTTTGCCTGCGGGGGTGTAGTCGTAGAAGCCTTTGCCGTCTTTCTTGCCGATACGGTCATGCTTTTCAGCCACAGTAATCAGTGTTTTGTAACCTGGATGATCGGGGAAGGTTTGGCCCGCGGCTTCCATGTCTTTTTTGGTTTGCTTCATGATCAGCAAACTCAAGCTGAGTGACACTTCGTCGTACAAAGCCAAAGGTGGCATGGGCATGCCGGCTTCCAGACCTGCCATTTCGATGGAACGTGGGTGAACACCCTCGCCTACCATGGCGGCTGCTTCCATCAGGAAGGTGCCAAAAACACGGCTGGTGAAGAAGCCGCGACTGTCGTTGACCACAATCGGTGTTTTGCCGATTTGCTGAACATAGTCAAAGCCCTTGGCCAGAGTTTCATCGTCGGTCTTTTCACCCATGATGATTTCAACCAGCGGCATTTTGTCCACGGGGCTGAAGAAGTGCAAACCGATGAACTGGTTGGGGCGCTTGGACGCCTCGGCCAAGCCAGTGATTGGCAAAGTCGAGGTATTGGATGCATACACGGCTGTTGCAGGAATAACCGCTTCTGCCTTGGCAGTGACATCGGCTTTCACGGCACGGTCTTCGAACACCGCTTCAATCACCAAATCTGCACCTTCCAATTTGGAGTAGTCGGTGGTGGCAGTAATCAGGTTCAGCAGTGCCTCTTTCTTTTCTGGGGTGCTGCGCTTTTTGGCAATGGCTTTGTCCAGCAGGTTGGTGCTGTAGGCTTTGCCCTTGTCCGCGCCTTCTTGCGTGGCGTCGATCAACACCACTTCAATGCCCACTTTCGCAGACACGTAAGCAATGCCCGCACCCATCATGCCTGCCCCCAGCACGCCAATTTTCTTGACCTTGCTTTTTGCGGGTGCGCTTGGGCGGCTTTGGCCTTTCTTGATGCTGTTGAGCTGATACCACAGCGTGTTCATCATGTTCTTGCTTTCTTGCGACAACACACAAGCAGCAAAGTAACGGCTTTCCACTTTCAAACCGGTGTCGATGTCAGTAATGCCGCCTTCGAACACGCAGCTGGCAATGTGGGTCAGCGCGGGGTAGTTGCCGAATGCCTTAGCGTTGGCCATGCTCGGTGCAATCGCCCAAATCTGTGCAATGGCTGGGTGCTTGGAATCACCACCGGGAAATTTGAAGCCTTTCACGTCCCATGGCTGCAAGGCCTTGGGGTTGGCGAGGGCCCAGGCTTTGGCCTTGGCAATCATGTCTTCAATCGTGTCTGCGGTGTCTTGAATGATGCCTTTTTTCACCGCCTGCTCAACGCGCAGTTCCGTGCCTTGGGTCATCATTTCCAGCGCACCCTGAATGCCAATCATGCGGGGCAAACGCTGTGTGCCACCGCCACCGGGCAACAAGCCCAACTTCACTTCGGGCAAACCGAATTTGGCTTTGGGGTTGTTCAATGCGATGCGGTGGTTACAGGCCATGGCCAGTTCCAGACCGCCACCCAGCGCGGTGCCGTTCAAGGCACACACAATGGGCTTTTCGCACTTTTCCATGCGACGCAACAGGGTTTTGAAGGCTTCTGCCAAATCAAAGGCCTGCTGTGGGTCGGTAATTTTGTACACCGTGTCCAGGTCAGCGCCAGCCAGGAATTCTGGCTTGCCGGAAGTCAGCACCACACCCTTCACAGCTGCGTCGGTTTCGATGCGGGTCAGGGCTTCCGCAAACGGGCCCATCAATTCTTCATTCAATACGTTCATGGAACGGCCGGGCATGTCGAGCGTGACTACCGCGATGCCATCCTGACCGAGTTCAAATTTCACTGCACTCATTGTTGTTTCTCCTTCGGCCAATTAAATGCGTTCGATGATGGTGGCGATACCCATGCCGCCGCCCACACACAGTGTGGCCAGACCCAGGGTTTTGTCTTGCCGCTCAAGTTCATCGAGCAAAGTGCCCAAAATAATTGCGCCAGTTGCGCCCAGTGGGTGGCCCATGGCGATAGATCCGCCGTTCACGTTCACGCGGTCCAGGCTGACACCCAGGTTGCGTGCGGTTTGCATGGGTACCACAGCGAAGGCTTCATTGATTTCCCACAGGTCGATGTCAGAAGCTTTCAAGCCAGCTTTCTTCAAAGCCTTCTGACAAGCGGGAGTTGGGCCAGTCAGCATGATGGTGGGCTCAGAACCGATGACAGCGGCCGCGCGAATGCGGGCGCGTGGCTTCAAACCAGCCTTGCGACCGGCTTCTTCACTACCCACCAATACCAAGGCAGCGCCGTCTACGATGCCGGAGCTGTTACCCGCATGGTGAATATGGTTGATGCTTTCAACGGTGGTGTACTTGCGCAGGGCGGTTGCGTTAAAGCCCATGCTGCCCATCATTGCAAATGAGGGCTGCAAAGTGGCCAGGCTTTCCACGGTAGCATTGCCACGAATGAATTCGTCATGATCCAGCATGATCAAGCCATTCAGGTCCTTCACAGGAACGCGGCTCTTGTTGAAACGGCCTTCAGCCTGAGCCTTGGCGGCACGGCGCTGGCTTTCCACGGCGTAGGTGTCTACATCGGTGCGGCTGAAGCCTTCCAGCGTACCGATCAGGTCAGCAGAAATACCCTGTGGGATAAATCCCAGCTTGTCGTTGATACGGGGGTCCATGAACCAGGCACCGCCATCGCTGCCCATGGTCCAGCGGCTCATGCTTTCTACGCCACCCGCAACCACCATGTCTTCAAGACCGCTGCCCACCTTGGCTGCAGCCAGGTTGACTGATTCCAAACCGGAAGCGCAGAAACGCGATTGGGTTACACCCGCAACAGTTTCAGCCCAACCAGCATCCAGTACTGCAGTGCGCGCAATGTCAGCGCCCTGCTCGCCCACTGGGGTTACGCAACCCAGCACCACGTCGTCAACCAGGCTGGTGTCCAGATCATTGCGTTGCTGCAAAGCGGTCAGCAGGTTATTCAACAACCAAACTGGTGTGGCCTGGTGCAGGCTGCCGTCTTTTTTACCTTTGCCCCGTGGGGTTCTTACTGCGTCAAATATCAGTGCCGATGGCATCTGTGCCTCCTGGATTTTCTGGATTCGGTAACGGAAATTACCGAAGGTATCGTGAATTCTTCACAATCCAGAATGGCGATGTGCAAATGCACAATCAACCCAAGAAGTTACTTTAGAGTGTCACCTCTATGAATATGGTAATCTAGCTTACCGTTTTTTGATCACCTTTGCGGTGTTGAACGGAATACAGGTTGACCAAACCGACACAGGTACCCGATGATTCGCTTTTTGATTGAACCCATAAAACTCCCGTCAAGCGGGTCTGGCGACCATGAACGCAAGCGCAAGCCACCACAACACTGATGCCAACGCCAACCCGGCAACCATGCGAAAGGCCACACTGGATCGCATCGAGAATGCTGTACTTGAGCTGTTTACCAACCATGACTTCAATAGCGTCCCATTGATTGAGGTGGCGCGAACGGCGAATGTTTCCCTGCAAACCATTTACAAGTACTTTGGCAGCAAGGAACAGTTGGTGGCTTACGTGCTAGATGCCACATTGAGCCGATTGGCCGACCGCATGATTGACCACCTTGAGGGTATTGAGGATTACCGTGAACGCCTGCGCAAAACCCTGTGGGTGATGCTGGACTACTTTGACAAGCACCCAAAGGTTATTTTGCTGCTGACTGTTTCGATACCCGCCAGCCGCTACCAAGACCTGCCCGTCTACGAGAGCCCGGAACTGATGGGTGCCTTTCTGGGCATGCTCAAAGAAGGACAGCACAAGGGAGTATTTAACAACACGGTGTCAAGCAAAATGCTGCTGGATGTTTTTATGGGCGTGTTTGGCCGTGTCGCGCAAATGCACTTTCTACGCAAAGAGAGTCACAAGCTGATAGATCAATTCGACGACCTGTTCGGTATTTTGTGGGGGGCATTAAAAGCGGCCTGATCGGGAACTGACACCTCGAGCCTCACCACTCAATTGCACCGGGGCAGATTTCCAACGCCATGTCAGCGAATATTGAACCATCCCACTGTGCATTATCCAACGCCAGCCTGTGGCAGCGCCTGCAACACCAAGCCACGGCCCCCTCAATTGCAGGGGGCGCTCTACGGGCCAACAGCCCATCCAGTCATCACCTGCCCAGCGTGAACCCGACAGGTAAAACATGGAGTGAGTTCACCCAGTCAAAAATTGCACACCAGCCATATGTGCAGCAGCTCAATGAATCCATCAAAAGCGTACGCGAGTTTATTCAACAACACGCCGCCCATGGACCTCAAACACAAAAGGCATTGCGCAAGATTCAAGATTTCGCAGCCACCAAAATCAATTGCCGCCCTGCGTCACTCACGCCGCTCATGGTCAATGAAAACAGACGCAACCTTTGGTTGATTGCACAACAGCTTCAAAACGAATCCATCCCGCTTGCGCAACGCATCGGGCTTGCCTTGACGCTTGCGGAGGGCCTGGATGTCTGTGCTGAAGGGGTTAGCCTCAACATATTGAGCTGTGCCAGCGAACTGATTAATCAACAGCAGGGGCTTGCAGGCTTGATCATTCACATCAAAAACCAGCTAATCGATCAGCAGTTGTTGCAACTGGTGAGGTACATCGACAACAAGCAATTAAGTCCGGGGCAGGCCAAAGCACTGGAGATTCATCATGTGCAAGCCCTGAAAAACCACGTGGCCAACCAATGGGGGTTGACTGTTGTTTCGGACCGCTATGCGACCGAGACGTACCAACAGCAAGTGGGGCCGATGGCCGCTTTGCTTTTGGAGAAAACAATCACCCCAGCCGCACTGGCCTACCTCGTGGCAGATCAAATTGGCGAAAAACTCACCGAATTCACGAGTGAAAACCTGAAGACAGGCATGGCCTGCGGAGAATTGAAAACCGAACCGCTGCGGCGACTGATGCAAGCCGAATTTGGCGCCAACATTGATCTACAACACTGCCTGCAATTCAGCGACGATTACTCGACTGTGACGCTTCAATCCCGCCGGGCTCTGGCAAGCCACGCGATTGAGGCTTTCCAGAGAATCGGGCTACTGCCTGCAGATGCCTCACCGCGTTTCCTGCTGTCCCAACAAGAATTACCGACCCATCAAGCAATTGAGCAAACAAGTCATTTGGCGAGATATCTGGTTTCAGAGCCAGCAACCTGGGGCTCATCGCCCTGGAATACCTCTTTCTGGTTGGGACAGACTCTGCTGCATGGCTTTTCGAAAGACGATTCAGACGACGAACGCAGAAAATCAGAAAGACACCATATTGGTGCAAAAACCGCTTAAAAAGCGGGCATTGTTTTTGCAGCTAATGCCCCACTTTTAACCAAAAACCTGAAAATTCACCAAAATGGAACAAATTACTCTCGCACTGGACACTCTTTTTGTGCTTCTAGGCGCCATCATGGTGCTTGCAATGCACGCCGGTTTTGCATTTCTGGAAGTGGGCACAGTGCGCCACAAAAACCAGGTCAATGCACTTGTCAAAATTCTGGCTGATTTTTCCGTCAGCGCCATCAGCTACTTCTTCATCGGTTATGCCATTGCTTATGGCGTGGGTTTTTACGAACCCGCCACCGTGCTCAATGAGGGCAACGGCTATTCACTGGTGAAGTTCTTTTTTCTGCTGACCTTCGCAGCGGCCATTCCCGCGATTGTGTCGGGTGGCATTGCCGAACGCGCGCGCTTTGTGCCCCAATTGGTGGCTACCGCGGCGTTGGTGGGTTTGGTTTACCCTGTGTTTGAAGGCATGGTCTGGAATGGCAACTACGGCTTTCAGGAATGGCTGACTGCCAGCTTTGGTGCCCCCTTCATGGATTTCGCGGGCAGCGTGGTGGTTCACGCCGTGGGTGGCTGGATCGCTTTGGCTGCCGTGTTGCTGCTGGGCTCACGCCGTGGCCGCTACACCAAAGACGGACGCATCAGCTCGCACCCGCCGTCATCCATCCCCTTCCTTGCACTGGGCAGCTGGGTGCTGGCAGTAGGTTGGTTCGGTTTTAACGTGATGAGCGCCCAGAAAATTGAAGGCATTTCGGGCCTGGTGGCGGTCAACAGCCTGATGGCGATGGTGGGAGGCACTTTGGGTGCCCTGGCTGCAGGCCGCAACGACCCAGGCTTTGCCTACAACGGCCCCCTGGCTGGCTTGGTGGCCGTGTGTGCAGGCAGCAACATCATGCACCCGCTGGGATCGCTGGCTGTGGGCTCCATCGCAGGCGTGCTGTTTGTGTACATGTTCACCTTCACGCAAAACCGCTTGAAAGTTGACGATGTATTGGGTGTGTGGCCATTGCACGGCATTTGCGGCGCCTTCGGCGGTATCGCGGCAGGTGTGTTTGGCCAGCAAGCCTTGGGCGGCATGGGCGGAGTGTCGTTCATGAGCCAATTGATCGGCACAGTGGCCGGCGTAGCATTTGCCTTGCTGGGTGGCTTTGTGGTGTATGGCGTGCTGAAAATGACAGTGGGCATTCGCCTGAATGACGAAGAGGAATTCAACGGTGCCGACCTGACCATTCACAAGGTCAGTGCCAGCCCCGAGCGTGAAACCAGCAGTTGGTAATTCACCGGCAGATATTTATTTCGACATGATCTCCAGGGCTTCTGAATAGAAGTCCCTGCGGATCAACACAAACACAATCAGCGCACTAAAGGCCATCAGTAAACCGGGATGAATCATCCAGGTGACCGAGGCGATACCGAAGTAATAACTGCGCAACCCGCGGTTGAATTCATCACCGGCCAGGCTGTTAATGCGAGCCATGCGCAACACATAGGCCTCGTTGTATTCCTTGTCCGGATTACCGTCGGGCGCAGCCCCCACCAAAATAGTCAGCAGGTTGAACTGACGCAAACTCCACGTGAATTTAAAGTAAGCCACCACAAACACGGTGAGCACCAGCAACACTTTGATTTCCATCAAACCGCGGCTCACCTCCCGGCTAAACGGCAAGTCACTGGTGATGTTGACCAGCTGATCCAGCGTACCCAACAGGGCGAATAAACCCGCAATGATGTAGATCGTGGTGTTGGCATAGAAGGTAACGCTGTTGACCAGGTTGCCAATCAGCGCGGTATCTCCCACCCGGTTGCTGCGAGCAAGCATTTCACGCGCCCACAGTTTGCGGAACTCATGCGTTTTTTGCGCCAAACCATGACGACCGAACCGGCTGCGGCCATCGAACACATAGTTGTAACCCCGAAAGCAAATCACAAAAAATGCCACCGCGATCCAGTCGAATACGGTGAGTAGGGAAATTGCGGTTTGAACAGCCGTCATGACGACACTCCAACAACAGAGAACAATTGACGCCAATGGTGTGCCGCTTCGGCATGGCTGAAACGGCTCGCAGAAGCAAAGGCCTTTTTGCTTAAGCCTTCATGAAATTCGTAACTGTCAAAAACAGAAAGTATTTGATCCGCGAGCGCATCTGTATCCCCAAATGGCGCTAACAAACCAGTTTCACCGTGCACGATCAAATGCGAGGGGCCATAGGGTACGTCAAAAGCAATCGCAGGACAGGCGTGGCAAAGACTTTCCATAATGGCCAGTGAGTAAGCCTCGGCCTGGCTGGTCAACAAGGACAAACCTGCACGCGTGTAATGGGCCGCAGGATCATCGGTCCACTCATTCAAACCAACATGATTCTGCAAGCCCAGCGATTCAAGCTGTGTCTTCAAATCAGACAAGAGGAAACTACCCGCCACTGCAAAACCGTAAAAATCAAGACGCGCCTCAGGATACTTCGCCACCACTTTGGCGAAAGCGGCGATTGCCAGGTGATGATTTTTCTCGGGGCTGTATCTGGCCATGGAAACAATTCGAAATCGGTCCCGAGTCTTGAACTCCGGAATTGAGTTTTTTATCTCACATGAATGGCCGATGGGAAATAGTTGCCCAGCCCCATATCGTGCAGTGATGTCATTCATTTGTTGATCGGTCAACGTAATGACTGCATCCGGACGCTTGATGTCGTGCAAGATATCCCTGAAATTGGAGTTGGTTGGACTCGTGGCCATATCTGCCACAGTGTGCGTATGGAGAGCGTGAATAACAGGCACCACTGCCACCTGACCTGGCGATTCCCGATGCAAGTGATCACGCGCAGTCACCGCAGGCAAGTACCAATACCGATTTTTATCAACGACCAACACATGTTTACCGCCTCGGCTCTTGAGCATGGCTTGCAGGGCAAAAGTCAACCATTCTGACTCACTGAACCAACAGGCCAGCAGCACCCCAGTTGAATCGTACAGGCGAATATTTGACAGCTGTGGCTTGTTGTCAATTCGCTTGTAAAGCTTCACAAAAGCCAGTGAGCCACCTGGGCGCAAGTAGTGTTCATGATTCACCGCGCCAGTTGAATCCAGGTACTGAATGCAACTTAAAAATCCACGACTATCGTAATAATCCTTTCTGAACTTCACTCCGTCAGAAAAATGATTGATGTGAATCAGCGCATCGTTCACAGGATTGCGAACCACGTACATCAGCAGTTGTCCTTGCGGGCTCGTGACGCGAATATCCCGCCTGTCGGCGACCAGCTGACTGCGAAGCATTGGATTGTCAAAGAGCGATTGTCCGGTATTCAGTCGCGCCGGGACCTCTTCCGCATCTTGAAAATAATCATGAACAGACCGACACACCGAGGACTCAGGCAAAGCCTTGTTGGCCACCAACTTCTCGATTGACTCCTGCAATCGTGGGTTATAGCGACAGGTCAACAACACTGGTCGCACATGCATCTCTCGCTCAAAAACCCGATATCGAAGCAGCGCTGCATTCTCAACGCCAGAACGCTGAAAACCAAAGTTCTGATTGAGAAACCAAAAAGTAGTCTCCTCAACTTTGGCGTTCAAGGAAACTTTTGGTCTGGCCTCTTTTTGACCGGGGTTCAACTCGCCCTGCATCAAAAATTTTCGGTAAGCCACCAGGCCCGATACATAGTGCTCCACATCGTCAATGCGCACCCGGTAGGCATGATGCCGAATAAAGAATGAACCGTTCACCGTGTCCGGTTTCGCGAAATACATGGCCCATTCAGGCCAAAAATAACCGGTGGTCAAATAATTGGCGCGCCAGTGCAAGGCTCGGTAAAACTTCTCGGTGTCCACCTGTGCATACAGGTCAGCAAACTCAGGCATGGCTTGCAAACGCGAGAGCATTTGTTGGGCGGCCATCATCAACTCGAGCAAGGTGGGGAAAGTGGTGATGCGTGTCAGCACGAAATCCAGGTGATTCGCGAAATTGCGAATTCCAAACTCAAAGTACTCTCGCTTGGGTCGGTACAGGGTGAGCTCATTGACGCAATAGCTCATCCAGTGATCATTCGCTTTCCAGTGGCGGGCTTCAATAAAGTATTCGAATGCCAACTCCACCGCTTGAAGCCACCTGGATCGACGGGTGATTTTGTACAAACGCATGAGCGCGAATGCAGCTTCCCCGTCATAGTAAATAATCCTGAAGTGTTCCTTGATGGAAAGATCAGGGTAGTTAAGCACATGCACAAAGCGGCGACTGGTTGGATTGAGCATGGCCACAATGCCTTGGGCCAGTTGCTCCATCAATTCAATGTATTCGGTGGTGCCTGTCAGTTCGGTGTACTTCGCCAGCGCGAGAATACATACAGCATTCCCACCCAACTTGATTTCATTGCCGGTATCGACCAGAAAAGCCGCCTGAATGCCGCCACTTAACGGCATGCGCTTGATCAACTCCTGCGTCAAACAGCGCAGCGAGCGATCAATCGCAGACTTTAAAAATGTACTTTGCGTGACTTCCCACGCCTCAATCATTGCGTAGGTGGAACTTGCATGACGAAGCGTGTTGTAGGTTGGAATTTCCTTGTTGAAGCATGGAAACAATCCGTATACAAACCGGCCGCTGTCTTTGACTTGACGGGCGAGAAACTCACTGGCATTCAATACCAGCGATGTGCTTGCTTGCACATCCAGATCGGGTAACTTACGCCGTCCAGTTGCTACACCGAAGGGTTCAAGTGCATGCACCATTTCGTCGGCACCCAGGTAAGCGCCTTGTGTAGAAAACAGGTAGACAGGCTCTTGATCACCATGAGTCAATACAAATGACTGGCCATACTTTTTTCGAGCATACTTTTCAAAGTTGCCAACATTCAGTTGGGCAAACTCCTCTTCTGATCCACCATAGAGCATGGCATTGCCGTTGAGTTCACCCCACAGAAAACTTTGCTTGAACTGCGCATCCAGTGCGAGACCGTAACTGAAGTAATTTCGTTTTGTTGTCGCAAGCAGAGCCTTCAGTTCGGCCCAATTGCTTGTCTGAACTTCGCATACCCAGTCCACACGCACATGCACACAATCCACACCTGATTGTTCAAACAGGGCAGATGCGTGTTTACTCAAGGCGCTCCAGCAGCTTTCAAAAGACTGCCCGACAAAAGTCTCTACACTGGCGCGCTCAATTCCGTTAGAACAGGACAACATCAACACGCAAGGTTCGTGATTGCCTGTTGAATACATGCTTGCAAGGAAACTACCCAGTTTTTCAAGTCTGACAGGATTAATCATGTTGCCTTGTGATCAGTCAAAAGAGAATTGATAAAGCACATCGACTGCATTGTCTGCGCCAGCCCGCGCAATAAAGCTGAGCCGCCTGGAATACTGGTAATTCAATTTCAGGATACTGGCTGCCGTGGTTACCGATTGATCGAAACTCAGATAGACACGATCGCTAAATCGTTTTCCCAAGGACACAATTCGTTGTGAGAGCAGTGGGTCATCGGAACCGATCACATTTGCAGAGGCATCGGCGCCGGGCGCAATGGCCACTTTGCTGCCCACGGCGCGGGAGTCTGCCGCAGTCAGCGAACCCGTGCTGAGACTCAGATCATCAATCCCGATCGATTTCGCAATCTTGCGAGTGGTGCTCTCGTCCTCATCACCAAAAATTGCCGCGGCGGCCGTGAGCAACAAGGTGGAATCACGGTCTGCAGAGCCACTACCTCGCCCAAGAATCATCCAGGACAACTTCTCTGAATCAGGCACTGCCGGCTCGCTGACCAGACTGACCTTGGGTCGCTGCGCCGTACCTGTCACTTCAACACCCGCTTCAACCGCCACGCCTTTTCGCACCGCGCGAACATTCAGACCCGGATTGTCCAGAGGCCCCTGAAAATTGACCACACCTCGTTCGATGGACAGATCTTGCCCGTATGCACGGTAGGTACCACTCACGGTTTGAATGGTCCCGGTTGCACTCAAACGCCTGCCGGATCGGCGCTGCCCACTGCCTCCAACACCCTCCAGCATCACCAAACGCAAACCACCCTCAAGCCGGGTTCGCAAGCCTTCAGCATTCACGTAAAACCGTTCGCCCAAGTTGGCGCGCAATTGCAGGTCTATCGGCAAACCTTGTCCGGCCAGTTCACTGCGCCCCTGAATGAAGACATCATCACCCAAGGTTTGAGGACCACTCTCGGGCATCTCAAAATATGCCCCCAAAGTATCCACCTCGCCCCGAATTTTGAGTGGCTGTCCATCCACGCTGGGTTGCTGCACAGTCACGCTGGAATTCACCATCATCCATCGGTCAGGTCGCTGAAGCAGGGGTACCCTGTCCATGGTCAGTCTTATCTCACCATTCAAACCGGTCAGGTTCCAAACACCCTGTGCTTGCACTTTGCCGTTGCCTTGAATCAGTGGCCCCAACTCCTCAATGTAACGGCGGGGTGGGCGGCGGTTGTAAACCGTGAATTCGAAGGTGTCGATACTCGCCTTGTCGGTCGTGAAGTCAACCACCACATTGCCATCTTCAAGTCGAACACCCTGATCAAGCTGGAACACATCCAGGTCCAGTGCGAACAAACGCCCCTGAACATCCGGATTGTTCGCAGTACCAGCAATCGCCATTGCAACCTGACCGGTGCCGCTGGTTCTAACCCCACCGCTAATCATGGGGCCAAGCCAATTCAATTCGGTGAATCCCGCTGCCACCGAGCCCTGCATTGCTGCATCACCGGCAATGCCCCAGGCTTTGGTTTGCGGATTCTGTTGAACCGGCAGTTTCAGATTTGCAGTCACCGCACCAAAGTCATCGGCAAGGATATTCAAATCAACACTGGCAGCCTCTCGATTAAAATCAAGATTTGCAGTCATGGTCCGAATGTTCACATCCACCTGTGAATCCGAAAGTACTTGCAGACCACCGGACACATGACGAATATCCACATGCCCATCCACCTTGTTGGGATTGGCCACGTAGTTCCAGTTCACTTTGGCGACCAGGTCTTTAGGCTCTACGGTCAGTTGCTGGCGCAGTATCGGTGACATACGTGGAAAATAAAACTGGGGCATTTCACCCTCGACCCGTATCTCGCGATCTGCGACACGAAGGATCCGGTTGTTTAACACCGAAGTGTCTTCGCCTTTCAGCACAAAATCTGCAAGCTCCACAAACCCGGGTGCCACCACAAGCGGTGCCGGCGCCTGAAGTGAAAAGCTGCGAGCCGGCAACCACATGCCCTCCACCTTCAATTGCGCAAGCTGCCCTTTCCAGCCAGAAACTGATTTCGGTTTCTCCAGAACGCCAAGCCCGCCCGACAGCGCAAACTCTCCCTTCAACGGTCGCAAGCGGCTAAATGGCTGCAATCCACTGGAAAAAACACCCTGTAGTTGATGTTGACTTCGAATACCGCGAAGTGTGAGCTTCAGTTCATTCAAGACATTGGTGGCCGCATCTGGCACCTTCACTTTGCTCGCCACAATGTCACCAACCCAAGGTGAGCCAGGCGCCGAACCAAGATTGAACTGTCCGGACACAGTCTCAATTTGAATGGTGTCATCCAGCTTCAACTGGCGCACATCCACATCACCCTCTCCCGAGAAGTTTCCGTCAAATCCGCGCAGTTTTCCTCTCAACCTTGCTGTTCCGGAAAGTTCCATTTGAACCAGTTTTCCGAGGCGTGGCAGCTCATCCAGATTCACATCCAGATCAACAAAATCAGACTGAGCCCCGTAACTCCCGTTTGCTTTCACAGTGTTGCCCACCACGTCCAGGTCCAGCAGCACATTAGTCAAGCGCGACATACCCCCTGTGTGCCTTGGCAAGCAGTTTAAGCGGGGCATTGGCCAAACGGGAGTTCATCAGATCCACAATGATTTCACCCACAGGATCAACAGCCCCCGCTTTTCCGCTCTGAATCAAAACACCAGTAAACGAGGCCGTGCCGTTCAGGTCGCCCTGCAAGAATGGACCGGCATCCGGAACGTAGTTGGCCGGGTTGATTTTCCTCAACTCAATCTGCGTATCAAGCGGTACTTTGTCCACCAGGTCGATCTGCAACTTGCCAAGCAGCTCCGCTTGCCGATCACGGACCTGTAGGCGCTCCACCCGAACCTGTGTGCCGGTTTTGGTGCCTTGAATCATGGACGTCAATGCGAGTCGCTGTGGCAACCTAGCCAATACCGAGGCATCTATATTGTTTGTCTTGATGTCAAAGTTCATATCGCCCGCGAGAACATCCAGCGAGTCATCCTGATGATCAAGCTGCTTGGGTGCACGCCACTGAATCGTGGCGTTCGCGCTGCCAGCCTGACGTTTTCCCTCGGCCAGGCGGAGTTCATCCACCCACAAATCAAGTTGTTCAGGACGTTGTTCCTTCAGACTCAAATTAAAGCGCGCCTGAATCAAAGACAGTGGCAACCCGCCAGACTGGACGGTTGAGGGTCGGGCATTTCGAATGGAAAAATTGCCAGTGCTTTCAGAAAAATCGTCGTTGGGTTCTACAGTTGCAACAATCGCTAGCGAGGCGTGCGGCGCCCCTTCCAGCCAATTGGACGGATCAAAATTTTCCGCGTTTAAACGCACAGTTTCAAAGGGGTTTGAACCCAGCAAGGTCAACACAGCATTGGCCTGCACATTCTGGGTTTGATCCGGTTTGCTGATGTTTTCCCCTTTCGCATTCAGGGCAAGCTCCAGGCGCTCAATTGACCCCGTGGCTGCCAACTGCGCATTGAGCAACAGATCATCCAATTCGCGACGTGCATTCACTTCGCCAGTGATCTGGTAAGGCTTCGCCAAAGTGATTTCAACTGAAGAGTCGATCTGTGTATCACGCACATTCAAGGAAAAATGGTGGACGCTCAACTGTTCCGATTGAATTGAAACCTTTGCACTCAGGCTCTTCAATTCTTCACCATTGATCAACAATTGCTGCACCCGAAGTTGATGCAAATCAAGATCGACCGGCACGCTAATTCTGTCTGGAATCACCAGGGGGTCGTCATTCTCCGTGGGCGGTGAATCAATGCGGACAACCCTTGCCGACAAGGTGTTGATTCGAATCATTTGATCAAGCAGCCTGGACCAGTCCACCGCAATTCGAATTTGCTCCGCCTCGACCTGGGTATTTTCTTGTTGCCATCGAACAAACTCGAGATCAAACCCCCGCCACAAAGTACCCTGGAATCTGCCGAATTCGAGCTGCTGATCAGAATTGCTGTTCACCCAGTCCTGCGCCTGAGCGGCAGCAAATCGAAGGCCTTGTTCCGTCTGGGTCACCCATACAACTCCAGCGGTCACCAGCATCATCGCTGACAACACCAAGGAACATAAAACAATCACCCCACGCCTCAAAATGCCACCCCCAGCGCAAAGTGAATTCTCAAATTGTCCTGGTCTGCCGCTTTCGCAATATCGAAAGCGATAGGCCCGGCCGGAGTTTTGTACCGCACCCCAACACCCACCGCAGGTTTGGGATCAAGGTCATCCCAGTTGTCAGACACATCACCGACATCCGTAAAAACTGCAGCCCCCAGGGGCCCACCTTCAAACCACCGCGTGTACTCGAGGCTACCGATCATCAGGCGACGACCGCCCACCAAAACCCCCTGATCAATAACACCCAAATCGAGAAAATCAAACCCACGAAGACTGTTGGTCCCGCCCGCGCGAAACAGATAGTCTTGTGGAATATCCCGGCGTGCACTGGCCACCACCGTACCAACCTCAAATCGGGCAGAAAACAGATTTTCCCGGGAAGGAGACCAAAACTTCTGCACTCGCCCGTACAAACGCACAAAATCCTGATCAGAGGCAAACTGTTCCGCAGCAACAGCCAGTTGGCCAAAAGCGATGTATCCCTCAGAGGGATTCAATCGGTCGTCCACTGCATTTCTTGTCCAGGATGAACTGGCAACCAGCGCCTGGGTTTGTCCAAAATTGATGCCAAGCGCCCTTCGCTCTTCCAACTGAAAATTCAGACCCAAACGGTAATCATTAATGCCTTTGTTGAATTCCCTGATCACGCCTACAGAGGAACGATCCACCTCAAGGTTTGATATTTCCTGGTGATCAACTGCAACCCCAACCGAATCGGTAATACCGCGGGTTGACGGGGGAAGGAATACATCTGCGTAGGCCGACTGGCGCTTTTGTTCCAAGCGAACCCCTGTAACCAGCGAGTAAGCCCGATCAAACAGATTATTGAATTGATACGTGGCCTCAGTTCGAAACCCGGTGTTGGAGCTGTAACCCGCACCCAAACCAAGACGTTTGCTGTCACTTTCCATCACGGTGACTTCAATTGGGACGTTCACCGGCTGCCGATCATCCGCATCAATTTTCACATCAACGGCTGAAAAGTAGGTTGTTCCCTGAAGATCCGCCAACAGAGTCAACAGACGTTCTTGTTCATATCGATCGCCGGGACGAATGCTGTTGTAACGGGAAACCAGATCCTTGGGGTATTTGTTCAAACCTTCAATTTGCAACTCGCCAAAGGTAAAGACCGGACCACTGTCATAGACCACGCTCAGGGCGACTGTATGATTCTCTGGATCGACATCTGCCAGGCTTTCCGAAAGTGTTGCCGCAGCAAAATCCTTGGCCAGCAAGTCTCGCAGAAGATTGTCTTTACTGGCACTCCAATCCGCTTGATTAAAGGGTTGATTGACACCCAACAACCACAAGGTCTTCAAACGCTCACGGCGTTGCGCGAATTCATCTTGGTTGATTTCACCATCGAATTGAATATCCACTGACACAATTTTACTTTGTACCCCCGGCTCAATTTTGATGTTCAGCGGCGGTGCCGCTTCTTCAGGAACGGTTTCATCGACTATCCGCTGAATGGAGGGCGCGAAATAGCCCTCAGTGCCGAGCGCATCTCGAATGGCGGGCCTCAATCTTCTGAAAAGTTGCCATACATCGCCATTGTCGTTGACTTGGGCAGTCGAACGAATTTGCAACGTAGACTGCTCAATCAAATCCTTGAATTCCTCAGGCACCTCGTAATTCACAGTGGGAAGATCGAACTCAGTGACTGTATCTTGGGCGTACACCACGCCCGTGTGAAGGGTTATTGCACTGAAAACGGCACAAAGCCGGATAAAAGCCTTGCTTGTGTGGTTACTCAAAAACTTCTTCATGCTTTCCCGGATAGATTGGTCATTTCTTCCTGAGTTGACACTTTGACACCCCACCACGGCATCTTGAATTGGCCAAGTTCAAATTGCCAATAAAAATACACAAATTTACCTTGTGACCGGTTCAACTCTCATCTGTATCAACCAGGGGCTCAAGAATTACAGTGCTACATACGAATTCTTACCAAACACCCCCCACCCAAATGAGTCCCCCTTTAAGACCATGAAGATCTGAAAATCTCGATTGAATCGGATTATTTTCGATGTTGATCAATCGATGATATGAAAAAAATTTCAAATCGATTATTGCAGTAAATAAACAAAAAATCACCACCAATAAACACTTGTTAATTTTAAATGATGAAATCGTTTCACAATTGGAATTAACTCAGCCAGCAAGAGGAAAATTTTCTTGCAGATATCTGTTTTCTTGTGAATCCGATTAAATCCCTTGTGAGTAAAACGCTTATAGCAGTGAACTTGCCTAACCAACTCTCTAGCCCCAAGGAAATGTGAATCATGGAAAACGCCAACCCGAATGTTGGAATTATCAAATCGCCAGCCGGCCTTCAGGTCGAACGCGGCGGCAAGATCGTTGAACTAAGTCAAGGCGATGCCTTGAAATGGAACGACGTAGTGACCAATACAGGCAATCAAACTGCCGAGGTTTTGATGCCTGCCATGTCCGCTGGACACGGCGACACACTTTTGCAACTGGCGCCCAATGCGTCAGCCAAGCTGGAACAGATTACCTCCACCGTTGCAGACGGCGCGACTAGAACAGAGGTTGTGGCACTGAGTGAAGGCGTAGAGCTCTATGACATCGACAATGAAGTGAGTTCAGCAATCCTGACACCTTACGAAGGCACCATGTCTGGCCTGGTGGGTGCCGGCTTGCTGGCTGGCGGTAGCGCCGGTGCTGGCGTTGGTGCAGCCATTGGTGGCGCTGCGCTTGGCGCGATCGCCCTGAGCGACGATGGCGACGACACGGTCATTACAGTTGACCCCAACGACGACAGCGATTCCGACTCTGACAGCGATTCCGACTCCGACAGCGATTCCGACTCCGACAGCGATTCCGACTCCGACAGCGATTCCGACTCCGACAGCGATTCTGACTCCGACAGCGATTCTGACTCCGACAGCGATTCTGACTCCGACAGCGATTCCGACTCCGACAGCGATTCCGACTCCGACAGCGATTCCGACTCCGACAGCGATTCCGACTCCGACAGCGATTCCGACTCCGACAGCGATGCAGAAGGCGACACCTCTGGCCTGATCGGCGGTATCGAGTCGCTGAACGATGGCTTGGAACAAACTCCGCTTGCGCCAATCACTGCCGTGACAGGCGCGGTGGCTGATGGTCTTGCCACAGTATCGGATGGCATCGCGGGTGTGTCTGACCAAGACCCCACCGGCGTCGCCAACCTGCTGGCTGAAACAGTGGGCCAACCGCAAGAAGGCTACACCAACGAGCAAGAAGGCCTTGCCGGTACGGTAAGCAACCTGTCTCAAGGCTTGGCTGAAGGCGCAGAACCAACACCGCTGGATCCAGTTGTTGATCCCTTGGCGCAAACTTTGGGCTATAGCGAGAACGAGCCCGCCGCGCAGGAAGGTGTAATTTCGGCAGCAGCGGCCAACCCACGTGCAAGAAACAAAGGGGAAGTGGACGGTGTGGCCAAAGGCCTGACGAAAGCAGGCAACGTCCTTGCAACGGACGACAGCCCATTGAGCCCATTGACTGCGGGCATTCTGGCTCCAGTCGTAGGCACCAAGGAAGACAGCACCGGCTCACCTGGCGTACCCGGCACCTTGCAGGATGTCGCTGAAGGCCTGACTGACCTGACCAACCCGAACGGTGCATTTGCTCCTTTGGCACCACTCACCAGTGGTTTGGCTTTTGTAGTTGCAGGCGGTGAAGACCCAACGGGTGGACAGCTTCCTGAACAACTCACCGGTGGTCTGGCTGGTGGCGTGGCACTGCTCGGTGAGCAAGCTGCGAGCAATGCAGAAGCTGCTGGCCCAGGTGCTCCATTGGTTGAAACCGTGGGCAACCTGCTCGGTGGCGAGCGCGCGGAAGACGACGGCGGCGAACCCGGCGAAGGCGAAGAACCTGGAGAAGGCGGCACAACTGGCACACCGCTGGACGTGATCCTTGACCCGATTGCCGACGCAATTGGTGGCGGTGCTCCATCACTGCCAGGCTTACCCGGTGGCGGCGAGGGTGGTATCCCCGAAACACCACTGTCACCACTGACAGACGCCTTGATGGAAAATGCTGATCCAGCCGTTTTCGCTGAAAACCTGGCTGGCGTAATTGAAGACATTGGCACCAACACACCGTTCGAAGCAGTTACTGAGCCTCTCGTCGAAGCACTGCGTTCAGGTGGTTTGCCAGACATGGGTGGCGGTGACGATGGCGAAGAGCCAGAAGAGCCCAACCCAACAGCTGGCCCAATCGAAAGCGCAGCCCAGCAGTTCGTGGATGCAGCTCCAATCGAGATGATCCCGACGATTGGTCAACCAATTGAAGACGGCATCATCACTGGTGCTGCTGCACTGGACGGCCTGCTGGCTGGTGGCATCCCCGGCGCACCTGCACTCCCAGGCCTGCCTGGTGGTGACGAAGGTGAACCTGGTGAAGGCCCAACAGGTACACCTCTGGACGCAGTGCTGGCCCCATTGGCCGGCCTGGCTGAAGGTGGCTTGCCAGAACTCCCAGGCCTGCCTGGTGGTGACGAGGTGAACAGGTGAAGGCCCAACAGGCACACCTCTGGACGCAGTATTGGCCCCATTGGCTGGCCTGGCTGAAGGTGGCTTGCCAGAACTGCCAGGCCTGCCTGGTGGTGACACTGGCGGTGAAACACCTGCACCTAACCCAGATGCCGGTCCGATTGAAAGCGCAGCCCAGCAGTTCGTGGATGCAGCTCCAATCGAGATGATCCCGACGATTGGTCAACCAATTGAAGACGGCATCATCACTGGTGCTGCTGCACTGGACGGCCTGCTGGCTGGTGGCATCCCCGGCGCACCTGCACTCCCAGGCCTGCCTGGTGGTGACACAGGTGAAGGCCCAACAGGCACACCTCTGGACGCAGTATTGGCTCCATTGGCTGGCCTGGCTGAAGGTGGCTTGCCAGAACTGCCAGGCCTGCCTGGTGGTGACACTGGTGGTGAAACACCTGCA
>NZ_LUJK01000012.1 GCF_001601825.1 Limnobacter sp. CACIAM 66H1
GAACCGTGAATTCACAGAACTGGCCAACGAAGTGGGCCGTGTTGCAACAGGCACCACATTCAACGGCAATAACGTGTTCGCAGCTGCCAACAAAACCGTGAACCTGCAAATTGGTTCTGGCAACGTGGCGTCTGACACACTGGGCGTTAACCTGACCGACACGGGCACGGCTGCTGGTAATGACTTGCAAACCACCCTGGGTGGCGCAACACAGGCCGCAATCGTGACCGCATTTGGTGGTGTAGACACAGTGGCCAACGCAACAACTGCAATCACTGAAATTGACACTGCAATCAACGACATCACCAACCTGCGCGCCACAACTGGTGCTGGTTTGAGCCGACTGGATCAAGTGGTTTCTTCGCTTGAAACCACCAGCGCCAACCTCAGCTCTGCCCGTGGACGAATCATGGATGCGGACTTCGCCAAAGAAACTGCAAACCTGACCCGTTCACAGATCCTGCAACAGGCCGGTACTGCCATGTTGGCCCAGGCCAACCAGCTGCCCAACAACGTGTTGAGCTTGCTGCGTTAATTCAGATTTGATCTGAAACCAGACGAGAATTTGCCAAAAGCAGATTCAAATCGAACAAAAAGCCCGGTGAATCAAGCTCACCGGGCTTTTTAACGTTAAAGAAAACCCCTAAAGCTGCCGTTAATCAAGACATGGGGCCTTGTCTTGGCCTCGTAAAATTCGCAAAGGTGGCGAAAATGAACATTTCAAACATGGCTGATTATGCAACTGGCCTGCAGAAACCGCAGGACGCAACGAACACTAAACCGGCTCAAAACATGGGAGTCCAATCACCCATGGGAGAACGGGCCGAGTTGAGCGTGAGCGAAGTACTTGAGGTGGTTCAGAAAGCAAACGCTGCCTTAACCAGCAATCAATCCAATTTGAAGTTTTTGGTCGACAGTGACAACGGCAAACCGATTGTTCAAATTGTGGACCGGGAAACACAGGAAGTGTTGAAACAAATTCCGTCGGTTGAAATGCTGAAGATCGCAAAAGCCATCGAGAAAATGCAAGGCGTTCTCATGTCTCGCGAAGTCTAGAACGCAACAAGGGGAATAAATCATGGTAGGAATTTCATCGGCAGGTATTGGTTCGGGATTGGACATTGAGGGCATCATCAGCTCTTTGATGGCTGCTGAACGTATTCCACTGACCAAAGTAAGTCAGGAACGCACTGCGATCAATACCAAGATTTCCATCTACGGCATCATCAAGAACTCGTTTGCAGACCTGAAATCAGCCGCTGACAAACTCAGCAACCTGAGCAATCTGAATCCATTGAAAGTGACTTCAAGCGACGACAAACAGGTGGCTGCGACGGCCAGCGCCAGCGCCGCCAAAGGCACTTACAGCATACAAGTGAGTCAACTGGCCAAAGCCCAAAGCGTGGCGGCATCCAGTGTAGCCACGGCCGACACCACCGTCGGTACAGGCAGCCTGACCATCACCTTGGGCAGCTATGACTCAGGCAGCAACACCTTTACGAATAATCCGGATAAAACCCCGGTGACCATCAACATTGGCACCGGGCAGCAAACGCTGGACGGCATTCGTCAGGCCATTAACGATTCGAATTCAGGCGTAACTGCCTCGATCATCAATGACGGTACCGGCGCTCGCTTGGTGTTGACCAGCAAGGAAACAGGTGCGGTGAATGGTTTTAAACTGGAAGTGGCTGACGCCGACGGGAACAACACCGACACTGCCGGGCTGTCCAGGCTTGCCTTTGATCCCACAGCCGCAGTAGGCTCAGGTAAAAATGCCAGCTCGCTTCAAGTGGCGCAAAACGCCAACTTCACCATCAACAACCTGGCGGTCAGCAAGGCCAGCAACACAGTGACTGATGCAGTTCAGGGCCTCACCCTGAACCTGAAAGCCGTGACCACCACGGCAGTGAATCTGGAAGTTGGGCTGGATGACACGGCACTGAAAACCACACTGGACGGATTCGTGTCCGCTTACAACAAGATTCGCGGCAATCTGAAAGACCAGCAGCAAAAAGATGCCACCTTGTCCAAGGAAACAACACCATCCACGCTCGAACGTGGTCTTCGCAATATTCTGCGTGAACAAGTGGCCCAATACGGCCTAGGCTTGAGTGACATTGGTCTTAGCTTTGACAAAGACGGAGTTTTGTCACTCAACAAAAGCAAACTTGACTCAGCCGTGGCTGCAGACCCTTCCATTCTGGAAAAGGTTTTCACCAACACCGCGACAAGCACTGACGCGCGTGTGAAGTACCTGGGTGCGAGCAGCATGACCCAGGAAGGCACTTATGCAGTCAATATAAGCACGGCTTACGATGGCAGCAATACGATTGCAGGCACCATCAATGGTGTGGCGGGTACAGGTGTGGGCAATGTTCTGACCGGTGCTACCGGAAACGCCAGCGAGGGTCTGCAATTCTCGGTGGTTCAAGGAGCCAGCGGCAACATGGGCTCGATTACCTTCAGCAAGGGCCTGGCTGAAAGGCTCAGCGACTGGATAGGCAGCCTGACCGACGAAGGCGGCACCCTGGTATCCAGAACAGATGGACTAAACAGCAGAAAATCCCGCCTGGACGACCAGGAAGACCGAATCAACCTGCGACTTGAACAGGTGGAAAAGCGCTACCGCGCCCAATTCACGGCGCTGGACTCGATGTTGGCCAGCATGCAGCAAACCAGCTCTTATCTCAGCCAGCAACTGGCCGCGCTGGCCCAACAGCGGTAAGCGCGGAACTGTGCCCTAAAACCCCTGTTTTTAGTCGGATCAAACAGGGGCTACAGGCCCTACCATTTGTTTAAGACAAATTACCAAGTGAACGCACCATGATGTACGGCGCAAAAGCATACGCACAGGTAGGACTGGAAACAGGCATCAACAGTGCCTCACCCCACGGCCTCATTGTGATGCTTTACGAAGGGGCAATCGAGGCCATTCGCAAAGCCAAAATTTACCTTGAAATGCAAAACATCGAGATGAAGACCAAATCGGTGGACAAGGCGCTGCGCATCATCAAAGACGGATTGACTGCGTCGCTGGACGTGAATGCTGGCGGTGCGCTGGCTCAGCAATTGCTCGCACTGTACGACTACATCGGCAAAGAACTGATTTTGGCCAACGCCCAAAACAGTCCGGAACGCATGGACACCTGCATCGACTTGCTGGACGACTTGCGCACTGCCTGGCTGGAAATAGGCCAAACCGTCACCAAACCATAACAACATACTTAGGACCGCTCTCGACCATGATCTTCGCGACAGACAACAACGGTGCAATCATGAAGTTGTACGCAGCCATAGCGAATCAAAGCCAGGTGATGCTTGATTCGGCCAAGGCCGGCAATTGGGATGAGTTGTGTGCTGCTGAAGAACAGTGCTCAAAATTGATCCACGAGCTTCAGGCAATCAAGGAAGCACAACAAACCGAGTTGAATGAAAAGGAACGCAGCCAGCACATTGGCTATCTGAAAAAGATTCTGGCTGATGACGCTGCCATTCGCGACATCACTGAACCCCGCCTTAAGCAGTTGGAAGAATTTCTTCGCGCAGCCAACAACTCGCAGAAACTCAGCAACTCTTATGGGTCCAACTAAGCCATTGCGCTAAAGCAACGGGTGTGAGACATGACATTAACCCCGGTTAAATCGGCTCCGCCCAGCGTCAATTCTGTACTTCAATCCAATCCTGGGGATCGTGTTTCGTCTGGCAAAGGCGAGATCGCACCTGTGGTTGCCATACTGACCCGTCAACTCCCGCTACCACAAGCCCAGCAACTTGCCGGGCAAACCGCCTTGGTGCGTGTGGTGAAAGGAGGTCCGGGCAATGAGGCAGAACTGGAGTTTGGCGGCCAGAACATTCAAGTCAAATTACCTCCTGGACGACAGCTCACTGCGGGTGAAATGGTCACCGTCGCCTTTGCCCTGTCCGGCAAAGGGGATGACTTGTCCGCAGGTGGCAGCAGCGGCAGTAAGAAAATTGCTGAAGCCCGCAATCTGCTCACGCCTTTGCCCGCAACCACTGAGGATGGTGAGGCTCAGGACTCCCCCAGTTTCGTGGATCGACTCTCGGGCACAGCGCGACTGATTGGTCTTCTTGAACGTTTGGGCCAGGGTTCACCTACCCAAGTGTCCACCTCGGTGATGACCAGCCTGAAGCAATTGAGTGCACAGTTTCAAACACAAACCAACCTGCCCGGCGTCTTGCTGGCTGACCCCGACAATACAACGCCCAATACCCGCGCCGTGGCGCAAACTACACCTCAAAGCCAGGTGCAACATGCCCAAAGTGTGAACACATCGAACCAACTGAACAACAGTCTTGCTGGTGTATTGGCAAAACAGGTCAGTGCTGCCGTAGAAAACAGCGGTTTGTTTTACGAATCGCATTTACAACAGTGGGCCAATGGCCAACGCAGTACCGACCAAATTGCAAGAGAGCCTCAAGCGCGATTCGGACAGGAACAGGTGATCTCGGAAAAAGGTCTGAACCCCTCTGCCGTCGATCAATCGGTCAAACTGGTTACTGCGCAACTGGCTGCACTGGACAACAATCGAATTTCTCTGGCGCTTAGCGGCTTGTTGGGACACCCGGTTCAAATCGACATTGAACCAGACCACGAACAGGCCGGAGATCAGGAAGAGCCGAACAGCGAGGAGCCTGCCCGCCCCTGGGTTGCACGCCTGAAACTGGACATGGCTCATTTGGGTGAACTGAATGTCCGGGTGCGTATGGTAGGTTCACAATGTGATGTGCAAATTACCGGATCTGCACGCAGCAAACAGGTCATTGATCCCCATTGGCAAACCTTTCGGCAAGCCATGGATGACAAAGGACTCAAGCTGGTCCACGGCCAATTCATGACACCGACGGGGTTGGAAATTGGCGAATAAACTCAGCCCCCAACAAGCCGTGGCCTTGGCTTACCTAGAACACTCAGGTGCACCCAAGGTGGTGGCCAAAGGTCAAGGCTTAATTGCAGAACAAATTATCCAGAAAGCCAAAGAATCCGGAGTGTTTGTTCACGAAAGTCGCGAGCTGGTCTCGTTGCTGATGAATGTCGACCTGGACCAACAAATTCCACCGGGTCTCTACCAGGCGATTGCAGAATTGTTGGCCTGGGTGTATCAAATAGAAAACAAAGAATTCAGTACAGAGGGATAGTCATGAGTCACAACACCAGTATCGCCCCAGAACGCGATCAAAAACTGCTTGAGGAATTCAGTTTGAGCGCAGTACCCACTGTGCGCAAACTACTCACCACCATCGATGAAGACGAGCATGAGCTGTATGTATACCTGCAAGCCGACCACACTCAGTTTGTCACTGAAATACTGAATATCGATTGGACCAGCGGCCTCATGTGGCTGGGTACACCCTACGACAAAACCCTCAGTAGCAAGTGCGATGCTTCAACGGCCTATGTCATGGTGAGTTTTCCGGACGGCGTGAAAGTGCAGTTTGCAGGCATGGGAATTCTACAGAGCCAATACCAGGGGGCTGATGCCCTGCGCGTTGCCATACCCAAAACCGTCGTTCGCCTGCAACGGCGAAATTACTTCCGGGTGATGGCCGATGAGGAATTAAACGCACAGGTCAAACTTGAAATTCCAACGGTGAGCAGCCCAATCAGCCTGATCGACATCAGCCTTGCTGGCTGTGGCTTGTCATTACAAACACCACCCAGCCTTCATCAGGCGGGAGAAGTCATTCAGGATGTTCGCCTCACATTGCCCGACGGCGAAGGCAGCATGTTGGTGGAGTTGGTGGTGCGAAACATCAAGCCGATGGCTGACCACCCGGAAATGGTCCAACTCGGATGTGAAATGAAAACGGTAGAACGGGGCGCCGAACGCAGGCTGCAGCGGTTTCTGCTCGCCACAGAACGCCGACAACGCGCCAACCTGCATTCGATCGACTAGGTGCTGGATGTGTCAGCGTCGCTTGCTGCCACCCAGCAGAGAACCAAGAATGCCACGCATCAGCTCACGCCCTACCTGTGAGCCAATGCTGCGCGCCGCACTCTTCGCCATGGTCTCTGCCACACTCTGGCGCTTGCGCCCACCCGCCGAGCTGGTACCAAACAGCATGTCTCCCAGACCGCTGAGCGTACTCTTCTCTTCGGCGGCTTGAGTCCCGCCCTGTGCAGCGGGCGTCTCGGCAGCGTCCTGCGCCGCCATCGCCTGCTCGGTGCGCGCTTTCAACATTTCAAAAGCCGATTCACGATCCACCGCTTTTTCATACACCCCTGCCACCAATGAATTGGCAATCAACTCCTTGCATTGCTCGGGGCTGGCCGGACCAAACTTGCTGGCCGGTGGATACACCCAGGCGCGGCAAGTTGGGCTGGGAGTACCCTTCGGATCGAGAAAACTGACCAAGGCTTCACCGACACCCAACTCGGTAATGGCGGCTTCAATGTCCAGGCCAGCATTCGGACGCATGGTTTCCGCCGCCACTTTGACCGCTTTCTGATCGCGCGGAGTGAACGCCCTCAGGGCATGCTGAACGCGATTACCGAGCTGCCCCAACACCGAATCAGGAACATCCAGCGGATTCTGGGTCACGAAATAAACACCTACACCTTTGGAACGGATCAGGCGAACCACCAGCTCCACTTTTTCAATCAATGGCTTGGGCGCATCGGTGAACAACAGGTGAGCCTCGTCAAAGAAAAACACCATTTTGGGTTTCTCGACATCACCCACTTCAGGAAGATTCTCGAACAGCTCAGACAACAACCACAACAGGAATGTGGCGTAAAGCTTTGGCGAATTCATCAACTGATTGGCTGCCAGAATGTTGATGATGCCCTTGCCGTTTGAGTCAGTTTGCATCAGGTCATCAATATTCAACATGGGCTCACCGAAGAACTTGTCGGCGCCTTGCCCTTCCAGGGCCAGCAGGCCGCGCTGAATGGCGCCCACCGAAGCCGAAGAAATATTGCCGTACTCGGTGGTGAACTGCTTGGCATTTTCACCCACGAACTGCAGCATGGCGCGCAGGTCCTTCAAGTCCAGCAACAGCATGCCGTTGTCGTCGGCAATTTTAAATACCAGGTTCAACACACCTTCCTGCGTGTCGTTCAAACCCAGCAAACGGCCCAACAACAAAGGCCCCATATCGGAGATGGTGGCACGTACCGGGTGGCCCTGTTCACCAAACACATCCCACAAAGTCACCGGGCTGCCTGCAAATTCCGGCACAGGAATGCCAGTCATTTTCAGACGCTCTTCAAATTTCGGAGAAGTTTTCCCGGGCTGGGAAATACCGGTCAAGTCGCCTTTCACATCGGCCATGAACACTGGCGTACCCATTCGTGAAAAAGCTTCGGCCAATACCTGCAAAGTAACTGTTTTGCCCGTGCCGGTTGCACCAGTAATCAAGCCATGCCGATTGGCCAACTGAGGCAACATAAAGAGGTCGGTTGCGGTTTCGGCTCGGTTGTCTCGGGCAATCGGGAAAGGTGCAATCATGGGCTGGGCTCCAGTTCTTCAATGGGGTCAATGAACTGGATTGTGCCACAGCCTGTCTGGAATTCAGAACGACTTCAAAACATTACACAGGCATGTTCATGATGTCGTTGTAGGCCTGAAGAATTTTGTTACGCGCCTGAACCACCGCTGTGAATTGCAGCGATGAAGTATTCATGGCGATCACCGTTTCTTCAACCGAGGCAGTGGGGTCATCCATCTGCAAACGCTTGCCCAGGTCAGCAGCCTTGTCGGCCGACAGGCTTGCGCTTTCCAAAGCCTTGGCAATGGCATCAGCGAACGAGGCCTGGTCAAGTGCCTGTGGCTTGCTGGTCAGCGACGGGCTCTTGATGGCATCTGTTACCGCACTGCTTAACAGGCCACTCACGGCCCCCATTTTGTCGATCATGAAACACTCCAACGCGGAATTATTGTTTGTACCCTCTCTTTGTACAGGCAAGCGGGGCAAGCCATTGCCACAAACAAGGGGTAAAACCCCCCTTATTTTTTAAACGTCACCCTCAAGTTTTTGAAATAGGTGCCGTTAAAGCCCCCTTTTTACTGAATTGCTTGCATACCCCAGCAAGCACAATGCATAGGTAGAACAATATTTAACCCACATGCAGGTATTCCATGGCAGAAGTTCTCAGCAGCCCCGAAGTGATCGGCCCGGTTGGCAACAACCCGATTACCAATATGCAGCAACGTTTCGCAAAACTGCCCCAAAAAAACAAAATGGGCATATTGATTGGTGTGCCATTGCTGATCGCGGTGATTGCCTCTCTGCTGATGTGGGCCAACCAGACCACCTACCGTGTTCTGTTCAGCGGTCTGAATGATCAAGATGGTGGTGCGATTGTTGAAGCACTGACCCAGATGAAAGTGCCCTATGAATTCAATACCGCCGGTACTGCCATTCTGGTGCCCTCTGAAAAGGTGTACGACACACGCCTGGCCCTTGCCAGCCAAGGCCTGCCCAAGGGCAGCGTCAGCGGTTTTGAGGCCATGGACAATCAGAAACTGGGTATTACCCAGTTTCAGGAACAAGTGAATTACCAGCGTGCACTGGAAGGTGAACTGGTTCGCTCCATTCAATCCATCTCGGCCGTGCAAAGTGCACGTGTGCATTTGGCCATTCCAAAGCCATCCATTTTCATCCGCGAAAAACAAACGCCCAGCGCATCGATTGTGCTGAACCTGTTTGGCAGCCGCACACTCTCGGAGCCCCAAATCAACGGCATTGTGCATTTGGTCGCCTCAAGCCTGCCGGGCATGAACCCGGAAGACGTCAGCATTGTGGACCAGTCTGGTCGGTTGCTCACCGGCAAAACACAAATGGAAAGTGGTTTGAACCCCACGCAGCTGGCCTACACCAACCAGATTGAACAAAGCCTGACCAGCCGAATTGTCGATATTCTCAGCCCCGTGTTCGGCAGCGAAAACGTCCGTGCCACCGTGACTGCAAACATGGATTACTCGACTTCCGAGCGCACTGATGAAATTTACAAACCCAATGGTGACGCAACACAAGCCACGATTCGTAGCCAGCAGATCAGCGAATCCAATGACGGCAGCAGTAATGCCAACCCACAAGGAATACCCGGTGTCATGGCCAACACGCCTCCCGGAGAAGCAGCAGCCAACATCGGTCAGAACCCACAACAGGCACTGGCCAATGGCGTGAACGGCGGTAACAACACTGCCACACAAACCAACAGCAGCAGCCGGAAAGATTCCACGGTGAACTACGAAGTGGACAAATCGGTTCAATACACGAAATCGCAGGTTGGAAAAATTCAACGCCTGTCGGCCGCAGTGGTGGTGAACTACAAAACAATCACCGACCCCAAAGGCGAAACGCGCCAGGTGCCGCTGACCCCTGAGGAAATCACCCAACTGGACAGCTTGGTCAAACAGGCCATTGGTTTTGACGAACAACGCGGCGATGCAGTCAATGTGGTCAACCAGGCTTTCACCAAAGTTGAAGAGCAATCCATCCCCATGTGGGCACAGCAGGAAACCATGGACCTGGCGAAATCACTGGGCATGCCAATCGGCATTGCGCTGATCGCAGCCATTCTGGTGTTCGGTGTACTGCGCCCCATGATGAAGCCGGCCGAAGTTGATTTGTTTGATGAAGGGCCAGAATTGCTGCCCGGACAACGCATGCCACTCCTGGCCAACCAGGTGGGTGGTGACAACGACGCAGAATTGCTTGAGCAACTGCAACGCGAAGGCACCCTGCCCGGCATGAATCGCCAGGAAAAAATGGAGAAGCTGCGCCAATTGGCCAAAGAACATCCACAGATTGTTGCCAGCATCGTGAAGAACTGGGTCAACGGCGAAACACAGAACGGCTAAGGCCCGCCTGACGAAGCACTACAAGGAATCAATACCATGGCAGAAAGCGAACTTGGCATTCAAAAAGGCGCAATCCTGATGCTTAGCTTGGGCGAGGAAGAGGCTGCAGAAGTATTCAAATATCTGGGCCCCAAAGAGGTACAGCGCCTGGGGCAGCAGATGTCGAAAACAAAAGATGTACCGATTGAGCGCATCGAGGAAATCGCCGGAGAGGTTGTCAATCTGGCACAGAGTCAGAGTGCGCTTGGCCTGGACTCCGATGCCTACATTCGCAGCGTGTTGACCAAGGCACTGGGCGAGGACAAGGCCGGTTTCTTGCTGGATCGCATTTTGCAAGGCAGCGACACTTCTGGCATTGAAGGCTTGAAGTGGATGGACCCGGCGACTGTGGCTGAGCTGATTAAAAACGAACACCCACAGATCATTGCCACCATTCTGGTTCACCTGGAACGCGACTTTGCTGCGGCTATCCTGAACCTGTTTGTAGATCGTCTGCGCAGTGATGTAGTACTGCGAATAGCCACGATTGATGGCATTCAACCCAATGCCTTGCTGGAACTGAATGATGTGCTGTCCAAAGTGCTGGCCGGTGGCGACAAGCTGAAAAAGACAACCTTGGGTGGTGTGCGTGCTGCAGCAGAAATTCTGAACTTTGTGGGCACCACTTCCGAGAAGACAGTACTCGACACCATCCGCGAATACGACAACGAACTCAGCCAGCGCATTCAGGATGAAATGTTCACTTTTGACAACTTGCTCGACATCGACGACCGCGGCATGCAAAGCATTCTGCGCGATGTACAAACCGACCTGTTGGTGATTGCACTGAAAGGTGCAGACGAAGCGATTCGGGAAAAAGTGTTCAAGAACATGTCCAGCCGAGCAGCAGAGGCCTTGCGCGACGATCTCGAAAGCCGTGGCCCGGTTCGCCTCTCTGAAGTGGAAGCGGCACAGAAAGATGTACTGAAAGTGGCCAGAAAACTGGCTGATGCCGGCGAAGTAGTATTGGGTGGAGGCGGAGAAGATGCGTTCATCTAACCGCATTATTCGCGGACTCGACGCGGCAGAGCTACCCAGCTGGTCAGTTGAATTGATTGGTTCACGTTATGAAAACCCCGTGGACCGGATGATGGCAGAAATCAATCGTCATCAGACCGAAGCCTCAGTCCTCGCCCCAGCACCGGCCCCCACTGCGGAGGAACTCCGCCTGAAGGAATGGGAACAGGCATTGGCCCGACGCGAAAAACAACTGGAAGAACTTGAAAAAGACACACTGAAACAGGCCGAGGAACGTGGTCAGCAATTGGGCTATGAAGCGGGCTGGAATGCAGCACACAATGAACGCGTGGTGTTGGTGCAGGCCGCCAGCACCATGGAAGCGGAGTTCGAACGCTTCAAAAGCGAATTGTCTGAAAAACTGCTTGATCTGGCGGTGCTGGTCAGCAAGAAAGTGATTGGCGACACACTCGCCCTGCACCCTGAATACGCAGCCGAATTGTTGAACCAGGTGCTGGAAAGCATGCAGTTGCACAGCAAAGCAGTCACGCTGCGTGCTCACCCCAACACCATTCGCGTGCTTGAAGCCCAATTCGGCGACCAGCAAATGCTGGGCAATCTGCGCATGATCGAAGACCCCAAGCAACTGCAAGGTGGTTTTTTACTTCAACACCCGGAAGGCGAAGTGGATGCAACGCTTCAAACCCGCTGGCTACGGGCCATTGAGGCTTTGGGCCGACACAACCCATTGAATCCAGAGGACACTGAGTAAATGGCCGACCTGTTGGAATGGATCGACGAATGCAAATTTCTGGTTGAACACAGCCAGCCCCAAATTGCCACTGGCAAACTGACCCGCGTGGCCGGTTTGGTCATGGAAGCTGTGGGCCTGAAGCTGCCCGTGGGCAGTGTCTGCACTGTGGTACAAAAAGGTGCCCCGCCGCTGGAAGCTGAAGTGGTGGGCTTTAATGGCGACAAGCTGTTTTTGATGCCTGCCACTGATGTGCACGGCATGACACCCGGTGCCAAGGTTATTGCACAGGAGCCCCCTCCCATCGCACCCAAGTTGGGTGTAAAAGCGCACCCCTGGCGCAGGCCTGAAGACAAAACCAAACACCTGCCTGTGGGCGACAGCCTGTTGGGTCGTGTGGTGGACAGCAATGGCCGCCCACTGGATACCCTGGGTGAACTGAAATTCGAAAAACGCAGCCCACTGGCTGCCCGCCCAATCAATCCACTGGAGAGGGAACCCATCTCCGAACCACTGGATGTGGGCGTCCGAGCCATCAATGCCCTGCTCACGGTTGGCCGAGGTCAGCGTATTGGCCTGATGGCAGGCTCGGGTGTGGGCAAATCAGTGTTGTTGGGCATGATGGCCCGTTACACCAAAGCCGACCGTGTTGTGGTGGGCCTCATTGGTGAACGTGGTCGAGAAGTCAAAGAATTCATTGAACAGATTCTAGGCGAGGAAGGTTTAAAGCGCAGCGTGGTGATTGCTGCACCTGCGGACGTCAGCCCCCTGCTTCGAATGCAAGGCGCAGCCTACACCCAGGTGGTGGCCGAGCATTTCCGGGATCAGGGCCACAACGTGCTGATGATCATGGATTCACTGACACGCTACGCCATGGCCCAACGTGAAATCGCCTTGGCCATCGGCGAACCCCCTGCCACCAAAGGCTACCCGCCCAGCGTGTTCGCCAAACTGCCCACATTGGTAGAAAGGGCAGGCAATGGCAGAAAAGGCGGAGGCTCGATTACTGCGTTTTACACTGTGTTGACCGAAGGTGACGATCAACAAGACCCCATTGCCGACTCAGCCCGCGCCATTCTGGATGGCCACATTGTGCTGTCGCGCCAACTGGCAGAAAGCGGCCACTACCCTGCCATTGACATTGAGCAGTCCATTTCACGGGCCATGCACAATATTGTGCCCGCAGGCCATTTGAATGCGGCCCGTGGCTTGAAAGCCGCTTTCTCCCGGGTTCAGCGAAACCGTGACCTGATCACCGTGGGCGCTTACTCGCCGGGGGCAGACCCACAATTGGACCATTCTTTGGCCCTTTATCCAAAGATTGAAAACCTCCTGCAACAGTCAATGTTAGAGAGTGCAAGTTTCGATGAAGCGCTCGCAGGCCTTCAATCGTTATTTCCGAACGAATTTAAAAACGACAAACACTAAACCGCTTGGATGCCCATGAGTAATGTGCTGCAAATCCTGATTGAACAGGCCAGCGAGAAGGCCGACAACCTGGCCAGAAACATGGCCAGCACCCAGCAAAAACTGGTTCAAGGCCAGGACAAGCTCAATATGCTGCAGACCTACCGCGATGAATGCGAGGGCGGTATGCACAACAAAGCCAGCACCGGCATGACCGGACAGCAGCTGCGCAACCAGTTGGCCTTTGTCGGCAAAATTGCACAAGCCATTGAGCAACAAAGCCGCGAAATCGAATTTCTGAACACCACACTGGCCCATCAGCGTACGCAATGGCAAGACGCACTGGCCGAACAGCGCAAATTTGAAGCCTTGGTGGAACGTGAAAAAATCAAACAGGCGAAGCTTGAAAACAAGCGCGACCAAAAAATGAACGATGAATTTGCCGCACGCATTTACCGGGTTCACACAGCCGGGGAGCCCTCATGAACACGAGTACCCAAGCCATGAACCATGTCAACAAAGTGCAAACCCCTTCGGTGGGCAACAAGCTCAAGCAAGGCCAGCAAGAACCTGACCTGAATTTCACCGAACTGTTCAGTTCAGCATTGGGTCAATCCGCGCCCAAAGCGCAACTCAACAGCATTGAAACCCAATTGCGGGAAAGTTTGTATCAACAAAACAAGCCCAAAAAGAACAATGAAAGCACGGCCAACGCTGAGGCTGCACAGGCAGCGCAAGCGGCTGTGTGGGCGCAGCGCAACTGGATGCAAACCACACCCGTGCAGCAGGCTACAACAGTGGCCACAGCGGCAGCGGCTAAAAACACCGAAGTTGCAAAGCAGGCTGTTACGCCGGAAAACAGGGTCGAAAGCAATACCCCTGACAACACGGCTCCCACTGATTCAACCAATGCATCAACAAGCAGCGAGAACAGCCGGGCAAGTTCTCGTGGGGCGCAGCAAACACCGGAACAAAACGCAGACAACAATACAGAACAAGCAGCGAAAGTTGGATTGCCTGGCACCATTGCAAACGCGGCAAACAGCGAAGTCGCGCTTGATACAACAACCCCGACAGCCGAACTGGCATTGAACCGTGCCACCGATGGCGAGCCCGTGGCGCAGTTGATCAATCCAACAAAACCAGAACAAGCCACCGGCAATGAACTGGCTGGTGCAGACAAAACACGCCCTGACCTTAAAACCACCACCCAGTTGAAAGCTGACGCCACCGTGGCCAACAGCGCGGTGCAAGTGCGGGCTGAAGCTGGCCCGGGTAATTTAGGCAACACGGTTCAGGCACAGTTAAACCAGCAACTGAACCCACAAATTGCGCCACAAATCACCCAACAGGCACAGGCCATGGGTGAAGGCTTTGGCGAGGAAGGTTTGAAAGTAGGCCAAAAAATTCTGGCCACAGGCAACCTGCAATCCGCGGGCACGACCACAGGGATTGCCGCAGGCACCAACGGTCTGACAGGCTCGGCAGGTACAGCGCAACAAGCCCTGATCAAAACACCGGTCAATCAACCCGGGTTTGCCAAGGAACTGGGACAAACCGTGCAATGGGCCATCGGCAAGAATTTGTCCACCGTTGACATTCGCGTGAATCCCGAAAGTTTTGGTCCCATGAACATGCGTCTGGTGCAGAAAGGCCAACAGGTTCAACTCGTGATTCGCACCCAGGATGAAGCTTCAGCCAACCTGTTGACCCAGGCCTTGGGTGGCTTGAAAGAAGTGTTGGCCCAGAATGGCCTGCAACTGAACCAGGTGCAGATTCAACACGGCAACCCATCCAACCAGCAAGGTCAGCCCAACAACAGTCAAACCCAGTTTGATCAGAACCGGAACCAGGGCCAAGGCCATGGACAACATGCAGCTGGTGGCGACAATTCCCAGCCAGAAACTGGTGGACCTGCCACCACCGCCGTGTCCAGAAGGCCTGAGGGCAAGCTCGACCTGTTTGCCTGATCCACACAGGCCTGACGAATGAATTGGGTCCAAACAACACGGCTTTTCAGGGGTTTGCTCGGAAACCTTTCAGACACAATAGAGTTTGAAAGTGACACACAACAGCAATTGAACTTACGGAGTCAAGCATGGCCAGAGTCGCCCCGGCACCCGCTGCAGTAGCCCCAGAAGCAGCAGCGCCCGAAAAAGGATCCAAGAAAAAACTGATCCTGATTCTTGCAATCGTATTGACCGTTCTTGCCGCTGGCGGCGCAGCAGCCTTTTTTCTGCTGGGTGGCCAAGGTGGTGAAGGCGCCGCAGAAGAAAAGGTCGAAACACCATTGGGCCCACCCACATTCGTGGTCATGGACCAGTTTGTAGTCAACCTGGCCGAGCCAGATACCACCCGTTACCTGCAAATTGGCATCACCTATGAAGTGAGCGGTCCCGCACAAGCCGAAGAAATCAAGAACTACACACCCGTGATTCGCAGCCGCATTTTATTGGTGTTGTCTGGCAAAAACGTGGGCAACCTGACATCGATCGAAGGTAAGCAACAGCTGATGGATGAGTTGGTAGACCTGGCTCGCGTCACCATCAAAGGCGACCCGAAAGACCCCACGCGCGGAATTCGCGATGTGCATTTTTCCAGCTTTGTGATTCAGTAACAGGACGCGCAGCAACATGCCCGGAGAATTTCTTTCACAAGATGAAGTTGATGCCCTGCTCAGGGGCGTGAACGGCGAAGAAGAAACGAAAGATGCGTCTGAAACCGCAGAAGGCGTTCGCCCTTACAACCTGGCCACCCAGGAACGCATTGTTCGTGGCCGCATGCCCACGCTTGAAATCATCAACGAGCGCTTTGCACGGTTAATTCGAATTGGTTTGTTCAACTTCATGCGCAGAAGCCCGGAAATTTCCGTGGGGCCCGTGAAAGTATTGAAGTACAACGAATTCATTCGCAATCTGGTAGTACCGACCAACCTGAACATCATGGCGATGAAGCCGCTGCGCGGCAATGCCCTGTTCATTTTTGATCCCAGTCTTGTATTTGCTGTGATTGACAACCTGTTTGGCGGAGACGGTCGCTTCCACACCCGAGTTGAAGGGCGTGACTTCACCCAAACCGAACAGAGAATTATTGCCCGCATGCTGGAAGTGATTCGGGAAGAATTTGTGAAAGCCTGGGCACCCGTGTTTCCCCTGAAACCGGAATACCTGCGATCTGAAATGCACACGCAGTTTGCCAACATTGCAACGCCTTCCGAGATTGTAGTGACCACCTCCTTCTCGATTGAGTTGGGTGCCGGTGGCGGTTCACTTCATATTTGTATCCCCTACTCCACCATGGAACCCATTCGCGATTTGCTGTATTCCAGCATGCAGGGAGACCAGGCCGAACCTGACAAACGTTGGGTAACCATGCTTAAAAAGCAGGTGCAAATGGCCGAAGTGGACTTGGTGGCCAGCCTGGCCAGCACCCAGCTGACCGTGGCCGACATCATGGAATTGAGAATCGGTGATGTGATCCCGATTGAAATTGACAAAGTGATTGAAGCACGAGTGGACAATGTGCCCGTGTTCAATTGCAGCTACGGCACCAGTGGTGGCCAGTATGCACTGAAAGTTGAAGAAGTTCTGGCTGTGAGCAACGACTCGCATGCCGATGCGCTGAACCTGGAAGCCTTGCTGAGCAAGGAAGCCAAGCAGGCTGAAAAAACACACGAATAGCGATCAAGATAAGGAACACACCATGTCTGAACAGCAAGTAGATACCGTAACCGATGCAGCCGATGACTGGGCAGCAGCCCTGGCCGAACAGGCCAGTACCACAGCCACAAGCACCAACGACACCGACAACCTGTTTGCCCAGGCCAGCGATGCAAAACCAGCCTCTGGTTTGTTTCAGCCTTTTGCAGGAAGTGTGGCTTCAGGCACGCAGAACGACATCGACATGATTCTCGACATTCCGGTTCAGTTGACTGTTGAGCTGGGTCGGACGAAGATACCGATTAAGCACATTTTGCAACTGGCCCAAGGCTCCGTCATTGAATTGGACGGGCTCGCAGGCGAGCCGATGGATGTGCTGGTAAACGGCTACCTCATTGCGCAAGGCGAAGTGGTGGTAGTCAACGACAAATTTGGTATCCGATTGACCGACATCATCACGCCATCCGAGCGTTTGAGAAAACTCAACCGTTGATACCCTTTTGCAATACAAAGGCATGCAACTACAACAAAAAAATAAAAATTTGGTGGGACATTCATGACAGGCCATCTGGTGCAAACCACACTGGGCCTGCTGTTTGTGGTCGGCCTGCTGCTGGCGCTGGTGTGGTTACTCAAACGCATGGGCATTGGTCACCAACAACGCCGTGGTGGCTTTTACAAAGTGCTGGCCACCTCGGCCTTGGGGCCACGCGAAAAAATAGTACTGATTGAAATCGGTGATACCTGGCTGGTGCTTGGCATGACGAGCAGCAGCATCAACACCCTGCACAGCATGCCAGCAGGCAGCATTGTGCTGGACGAACTACAAAATCCCGCTGTGAGTTTTGCAAAAATGCTCGAGCGTGTAAAAGCAGGCAAGGTGAAATCCTCATGAACACCCTACGCACCCCAGCAGGCAAACTCATGACCCTGGGCCTGCTGCTCTTGCTGCTTCTGTGGGCCTGGCCTGACGCGCAAGCCCAGCAAGTATTACCCGGTGTTACGGCCACGCCCGGCGCCAACGGCACCACCAACTACAGCGTGCCCATTCAAACACTGCTGTTTTTTACTTTCCTCAGTTTTTTGCCCGCTTTGCTGTTGATGATGACGGGCTTTACCCGCATCGTGATCGTGATGTCGTTGTTGCGCATGGCCTTGGGCACGCAAAACTCACCGCCCAACCAGGTCATCATCGGCTTGAGCATGTTTCTCACCTTTTTCATCATGGCCCCGGTGTTTGATCGCGTGTATGAAAACGCTTACCTGCCGTTCTCCAACAATGAAATCGAATTCCAGGAAATGACTGAAAGGGCAAGCGTACCCATGAAAGATTTCATGCTAAAGCAGACCCGAGAACCTGATCTGGCACTATTCATGCGCCTGGGCAAAGTGGAAAATGTCGAGAATCCGGAAGACGTGCCCTTGCGGGTATTGATCCCTGCATTTGTCACCAGTGAACTGAAAACCGCGTTTCAGATCGGCTTCATGATATTTCTGCCGTTTCTGGTGATTGACCTGATCGTGGCCAGCGTACTCATGTCCATGGGTATGATGATGCTGTCGCCCATGCTGATCTCCCTGCCGTTCAAGATCATGCTGTTTGTGCTGGTCGATGGATGGACCTTGCTGGTTGGCTCTCTGGTGGCCAGCTTTGAGACCTAAACTAGACTGAGCGTGCGCACATGAACAGCCAAACTGTATTGAACTTGGGCCAGGCGGCACTGGAAGTGATGCTGATGGTATCGGGCCCCCTGTTGGTGGTGGCGCTGATCGTGGGTTTGTTGGTCAGTATTTTGCAGGCTGCCACGCAAATCAATGAAATGACCTTGTCATTCATTCCAAAAATTCTGGGTATTTTCGCCACTTTGCTACTGCTCGGCCCCTGGATGCTGGCCACACTGGTGGACTACACCCAGCGTTTGATCATGAGCATACCGACCGTGATCGGCTGAGCATGGTTCCCATCAACGGCGAACAACTGGAAATCTGGATCGCCTCGTTTTTGTGGCCTTTCATCCGAATTCTGGCGATGCTGGCCACGGCACCGGTGTTCGACAACCGCACCGTGCAACGTCGTACTCGTGTCGGGCTTGCAGCGCTGATTGCCATTCTCATGATGCCCCTGCTGCCGCCCCCCCCAGTACTCAGTTCTGCACAAGCCATTCCGGTTTTAATCCAGCAAATACTGATTGGTGTGGCCATGGGCTTCTCCATGCGACTGGTATTTGCAGCATTCGAAATGGCGGGTGACCTGCTCGGTCTGCAGATGGGCCTGGCCTTCGCACAATTCATCGACCCAGCACGCGGCACACAAACACCACTCATCGGCAGTTTTATGGGGGTGTTGGCCATGCTCACATTTTTGGTCATTGATGGCCACCTGCTGGTCATCGCCGCTGTGGTTCAAAGTTTTGAGTTAATCCCGATCAGCGCAAACCTCGCCGTGGTCAACAGCCAAAGCATCGCCATGGCTGGCAGCATCATGTTCATGCTTGCCCTTCAAATTTCATTGCCTGTCATGGCCGCCGTGTTAATCAGCAATATTGTGCTGGGTATTCTGGCGCGTGCAGCGCCGCAACTGAACGTGATGTCGATTGGCTTTTCGATCACGATTGGTGTGGGTCTGTGGATTCTGTGGGTCAGTCTGCCCTATTTCATCGCAGGAATCGACGGCGCGATTGGACGGCTCTTGAGTATTTCCGTCTTGAATACCGGTTGATCACTCCAGGAAAAAATCCGTGTCCACCGTACAGTCTTTGCCTGCCAGGGGTTCGTTTTTTCGGCCTGAAGTGTGCGAGAGATGGTAGCGAATCACATCCATCAATTGCTCTACTTCGAACGGTTTAATCAGGTAATCGTTGGCGCCCAGGGCAAATGCCTGTTGCAAATCACTGGCATCGCTGCGGGCACTCAACAATACAAACGGCAACTTCTTGAAGTGCGCATCGCCACGTACTGCGCGCAACAGATCAAAGCCATCCATATTGGGCATCATCAAGTCGCTCACGATCATTCTGGGCAAGGCCGCATCGTGTACGCGGCACTCCAGCAACAACCGCAAGGCCTCCTGCCCATCGTGGGCCTCCATCACATCCAGCCCGCTTAACTGCAGCAACTGCGAGAGATTACCGAGAATGGTCAGGTCATCCTCTACGATCATGACGCGCGGCATGCTTCCTCCTTGAGCGACGGCAAATCAACACACAACCAGTGACGACTGCGCCGGTTTTTAATCATGATACGTCCATTGATCAACCGGATGACCCGCTTGGTCAACAGCAAAGTGAAAGGCAAACACTCCCCTTTGAAAGGCACCACGGTTTCTTCGTCATGCGCGGGTTCCAGTTGCCCGCCCTTGATCATCCAGGCCGGCCAATCCAACAACTCAATGCACAGATTCAAAGTGTTCTCATTGGGCATCTTGATGGTGAGTTTGCCCGCATGCGACTCTTTGCTTTCTGCAAACGACAACATTTGCCGCATGGTCTGCGTAAACACATACTCATCGGAATAAAACTCAAATTGATCCAGGCTGGGATGCAATTCATATTCAAGCCAGTGTTGACCGTGTCTGCGGCGCTGCTCAAAGGAGGAAAACTGGCAAAAAACCTTTCGCACATCCAGCTGCGCGATATTCAAATGCTTGCGCGTAAAATTGGCGCCCATGAACATCAGCGTTTCATCCACCAGCGCTCGCAGCGAACGCAACGCTCCGCCAATTTGATCGATGTAATGCAAAGCCGACTCCATATTCACTGGCTCCTTCTGCAAGGAACTTTCCAACAGGGCTTTGGCTGATCCGATCACAGTCATCGGCGTTCGAATTTCATGTGAGAGATACGATACGAACTGAGATTTTCGGGACGACAACAAAGACTCCTCATTCAACTCCTCACGAATGGAAAGCTCCAGATCCATTTCCTCCGTCCGGTCATGGATAATACCCACGGCTTTGCTGGGCAATCCGTAGGCGTTTTTCACCGCCACCAGATGAATTTCAAGCTTCAGCAAAGAACCATATGCGGTTGAATAACGCACCTGCACTGCGCTACTGGGTAAGTTATTGGTGAGACAGGCCTGAAGTGCTGCATCCAGACCCTTGATGTCTTCACTGAGAATGCCAGCTCGCCACGCGGTGGCCGAGATTGCAGATTGTGTTTGATCATCAAATCCAAACAGGCGACGCCACGTTGAACTGAACACCACAGTCTCCTGTTCAATGTCCCATTCAAAGACGCCGTCTTCAAGCGTGGCCACGGCTGCCACCAAACTCTCGACAGACATTTCATGGTCCTGCTGAACGGTTGCAATGGACTTTTCCAACTGCTCGATGCGAGTTCGTTCCAGTTCAAGTTTCTCGGAAGCGGTGGCCACTTGTTCCAAAGCGTCTTGTTTCATCACCTGCAGTTTCTGGTTGTCGGCACGCAGTATCTGCACCGACTTGTCCAGTAACACATAGACATAACACATCAACACCGAAATCATCAGCAGGGCGAAGAAACTGACGAATATCTCGAACCCCGCCCATCCAGTCCACATGCCATACCAGGCCGAGTGCTCCGCCCCAGCCCCCACATGGACAAACCCGATCAGACTTAGCGCAATCATCTGGTTTAAACCCACAATGCCAAAGATGTAAATCATCCGGCTTTGAAGAGGTTTGGATTTACCCACAGAGGTTTCGTGCGCAAAACGACTCAGCAGCCCCATGCACACAAACAGCACCAGATACATGGCGATCAAACCCGACCAACGCACCTGCAATATCTGATGGTTGTTGGGAATGAAAATGAATGCCATGTGGATTAAAAACTGGATCAGAATGCCCAGCGAAGTAAACAGGAACATGAACAGCTTGGCAGCACCTTTGGCCGACTGAACCAGATAGTCCACGTAAAGAAATACGACTATGCACACGGCAAAGGTGAGAACAGTACCGGAAATACTGAAGAGGGCTTCCTTGGCTGAGGGAAGCGTTAAACCCACAAAAGCCGAGGCAAAAAACATGGAAATCACATAGAGGGAAATCAGTACCCCGCGTCGAATCAGGTAGTGGCTATTGGCAATCAGGGGGGGATTTTTGATTCGAACTTCAACACCGACGGTCATGGCCAACAACGAGGCGAAAAAACCAAAGGCCAATCCGGAAAGATGGGCCTCTGAGATTGCTGCCGCTGCGAATGCAAAATCCTCCACCAACCAATTCATGAAACGCACCGCCCCTGATTCGATGTACTCAGCTTCTTGCTGATTTATTTGATAGTGATGCCCGACAAGATTTTGCAAGGCGTTCACACAATTTAACAACTTGGGGTGATGCTCCTATCCCCCCAATCGGGGTAGCTAGGGGTGAAACCTGCTGCGGATACTACTTATTGTGAAAATTGCACCCAAAACAAGGGCACTGAACATGCCCACAGCTCCCTCATAAATGGTGTTCGGGAAACCGTAAAACTTCCAGGCCACGGTGGCCAATACACCAGTGCTGGACATGACAAGCATGGCCAGTGAGTTGAGCTTCGCACCCAGCACCTGCCAGATCAGGATAGGTACAAATGCGGCACCCAAGGTACCCCATGCCCACACCACCAGCGAAAACACACTTTGCTCGCTCCAAAGACCGATGCCCAGAGCGAAAATCGTGGTGAATCCCGTGGCCGCTTTCAGCAACCACCGGTTCTCGGATGAATGTCGGGGTAAATCTTGTGTCAGTGCCGAGGAACAGGACAACACCAGGGAATCAGCGGTGGACATGGTGGCGGCAAAAATGCCCGCCAGCATTAACCCAGCCAGCCAGGGTGGTAACAAATCGCGCGCCATATTGGGCAGGGCCATCTCAGGATCAAAACCTGAGCTTTCACCAAAATACAGGCGACTGAGCAAACCCACAGCAGTCGCAAAACAATAAAACAGCAAATAGTAACCGTAGTACCACAGGCGAACCTGGTTCATTTGGCGTGTGTTTTGCAAAGCCAGAAAACGACTGACAATGTGCGGCTGCCCCAGTGCTGCCGCGCCAGCAAACATCCAGCCCACCACAAAGGCCAAGGGTCCAATAAAACCCGGAATATCCAGGTTGGTGGGGCTTGGATTCAAAAAACCATCAATGGCACCGGCTTGTTGAAATACCGCCTGCAAACCACCCAAATGGTTCACTGCCGCAAGCAGCAACACGACCATGGACACCACCATCAACAGCGATTGCACCGCATCAGTCCAGATGGAAGCACGCATGCCGCCTGCAATGCTGTAAGCAATCACGACCAAGGCCACCATGCCCATGCCAATGGCCATGGGAATGTCCAGCATGCCTTCCAACGCCTTGCCGCCCGCCGAAATTTGGGCGGCTGCGTAGGTGCTCAAAAAGACAACACTGACCAAGGCGGCCAACACTTGCCAGCTTCGGTTGCGGGTGTCTCCCCATCGCGCCAACAAGCTGATGATTCCATTGGCGTGCACGCGCTCTGCTTCATCGCGCATGCGCTCATGCGCCACTTTCGAGCCAATCAAATCGCCTGCGATCCAGCCCACCATCAGCCACACGGACTGAATGCCCACTGCATAGGTGTAGCCAATCAGGCCGATGAACATGTAACCGGAATTGTTGGTGGCCACCGCCGACAGGCCCACCAGCCAAGGGGGCACACTGCGACTGGCCACAAAGTAGTCGGCCGCGCTTGCCTTGGCCTGGCGTGCTGAACTCAAGCCGATCAGCAACACCAAGGCAAGGCAAATGAAGAAGCTTGCGCCCAAATTAAGCGGGCACCTGCAAGGTCAATGGCTCAACAGTGCGCGTGGCCAAGAACTCAGGCCGAGGGTTGTCCGCGGCATACGGCGAATTCAGCACGTTGCTGACTGCGTTGTACACATAGAACAAATTGGCACGCAGATGGTCACTGGTATTCTTGCCCGCACCATGCATGACATTGCAATCGAACAGCAACACCGAACCCGCTGGTGCGACCACTTCCTGCACGCCACCGTTTTCTTCGAGCAAGTCCAGAAACAAGGCGGGTGGTTTGCCCACAGCCTGCTTTCTGAAAGCTTCCTGATACACTTGCGTATCCGGTGTTTCGCCCGGGCAGGCCACGAAAGTTTTATGGCTGCGTGGCATGAACTTCAAAGAGCCATCGGCAGAAATTTCGTCGGTCAGCAGTACCGTGGCGCTGATGGCGCGCATGCCGGGCATGCCATCTTCAGCGTGCCAGGTTTCAAAGTCGCTGTGCCATTCAAACCCACTACCGTACTGCGGGCTTTTAAAGTTCAGGCGCGATTGGTGAACGTAAACCGAGTCGTTCAACAAAAACTGAACCACCTCCAGCATGCGCGGGTTGCTTGCGGTGTCTTTGAGCAAACCTTCCATGCCGTGCACGCCAAACAAGGTGCGTAGCTGTTCAGTATCGGCCTCCTTGATTAACTGGCCTGGGTGTGTTTGCGCGCAGTTTTTGCTCACCCGCTCAGCGACTGCACGCAACTCATCGAGTTCATGAGCAGAAAATACATCGGTCAATACCAAATAACCATCGCGCTCAAACTGCTGCACCTGCGCCTGGCTCAAAGGTGAGTCTTCATTCCACTCGCCGTGAACCACCGGCTCGGCACGTCGAATCAAGGCGCCTTCCGATTTGTCACGTGTGGGGTAGGGATCTCTTACGGCTGAAACAATCATTGTGTTTTGCCTCCTTTTTATTTATTCGGCCAGCGCAGGGTATGCGCCGGTTTCATCATGCACTTCCGCACCAGTCACGGGTGGGTTGAACACGCAGGCCATGATCATGGGCTCGTCGAATGCACGCAGAATGTGCGGGTCGTGCAAGTTCAAGGCGTACAGGGTGCCTGCCTCAATCGGGTACACCTTGCCATCAAGCTTGCTTTCAATCTCGCCCTTGCCGCTGACGCAATACACGCTCTCAAGATGGTTCTTGTAGTGCATGTGCAATTCAGCCTTGGCATGAATGGTCGTGATGTGGAAGGAAAACCCCATCTTGTCATCGCGCAACAGCATGCGAACACTGTCCCAACCCTTGGAATGAATGTGCTTTTCCGTGCCTTGTACTTCGCTCAGTTTTCGAACAATCATGCTTTCACCTTTTTGCTGTTGGCATCTTTCTCGGCCTTGGCGCTAACTACAGCCACGGCTTTCTCCAGAATGGTCAAACCTTTTTTCAGGTCTTCCATTTCGATGTTCAGGGCGGCAAATACTTTCACCACCTGCCCATCGTTGCCACAGGTTTCAATAATCATGTGGTGCTTGAAACACTCGGCCACCACTTCATCGGCCAAAGCACCGTTTTGCATTTCAATGCCCTGCATCATGCCGCGGCCTTTCACCTGCACGGTGACGTTGTCATTGGCCGTCAAAATGCGGTTCAAACTTTGGTTCACCACATCGGCACGCTGCGCAATGCCACGCTCGAATGCCGGGTTGGCCCAGTACTTTTCCAGCGCTGCCGCAGCGGTAATAAACGCATGGTTGTTGCCGCGGAAAGTGCCGTTGTGCTCGCCGGGCTTCCAGAAATCAAGGTCGGGGCGAATCAGCGTAACCGCCATGGGCAAGCCCATGCCGGAAAGCGACTTGGACAGGCAGATCAGGTCGGGCTCAATACCCGCTTCTTCGAAACTGAAGAACGAACCGGCACGACCAACGCCAGCCTGAATTTCGTCCAGAATCAACATGGCGCCGGCCTTGCGGGTCACCTTGGCCAGGTTCTTCAGCCACTTCATGGAGGCTGGGTTCAAACCACCCTCACCTTGCACGCCTTCTACAATCACAGCCGCCGGTGCGTCCTGACCACTCGACTTGTCGGTCAGCATTTTTTCGAGGTACTCGGTAGTGTCCACGCCTTCACCCATGTAACCGTCGTAAGGATAACGATCAACGCCACACAGTGTTGAGGCCGATGGGCTGCGGTGGTGGGTGTTCGCCGTGCAAGCCAGGGCACCTTGGGTTACGCCATGAAAGCCGTTGGTAAAGGCAATTACCTGCTTGCGCCCGGTAATTTTGCGGGCCAGTTTGATGGCTGCTTCAACCGAGTTGGTGCCAGTGGGGCCTGTAAATTGAATGCGATATTGCATGCCACGCGGCTTCAAAATATGGCGGTTGAATGCATCAATGAATTTGGCCTTGGCGGCGCTGTGCATGTCCAGGCTATGGCCAATGCCGTCGTCCACAATGTAGTCAAGCAATGCCGATTTCATCTCTGGATCGTTGTGCCCGTAGTTCAACGAGCCTGCCCCAGACAGGAAATCGAGATAATCCTGACCATTCATGTCGGTCATATAGCTGCCCTTGGCCCGCACGAACAGGGTAGGAAAGCTGCGGCAGTAGCTGCGCGCTGCCGACTCGTTCTTTTGAAACGTGCGAATTTTGCTCAGGGTTTGAAAGTCGATTGACTTGCTTGAGTCACTCATTGTTGTACTCCTTGAGTTTGTAGGAATGTCGCCACAGGCGATGTTGGCAAAGCGATTTCCACCAAGACTTCAGTGTGGTGTCGGCCGCCAAAATGAGACTGTTCCTCGAACCAGTCTCGTGAAGACAAATCGCTGCCCCAGTCGCGAGCCAGTGATTTGAAAAGTCCCCATGACGCCGCATTGTCAGGCGTGATGGATGTATGAATTCTTGAAATGCCGATTTGCTGGGCTACCACCCAGTTGATGAGCCTCTTGCCCAAACCGAGGCCACGGGCTTTCTCACCCACCGCCACTTGCCATACAAAAAAAGTGTCTGCTTGCCTGGGTGGAATGTAGCCAGATACCCACGCTACGGGCTCGCCATGCCAAGTCGCCACAACGCAGGAGGATGCGAAATGACTGCACTGGAGAAGGTACAAGTAATGGGAATTGAGATCGAGGGGTTTGCAGGCATCCACGAGGTCGAACACGGCAGTACCGTCTTCAAGCACGGGATGTCGCAAAACGACATCATCGTTGGACATTTGGATGAGATGGCTCTGTTATTGGCAGACCCATTTGTTATTAAAAAATGAACTACTTCTCATCCTTTCGTAAAAGCTCATTATTACAAATCAATGTAATAAAGAGTTTTTATGAAAGAACAACTCAATAATAGTTTATTTTATAAACTAATGCAAACATGAAACCAACTCAGATCAACATACGCCAAAACGTTAAATTTGGTGGGATTGCTCTAAGCGTATGAAATTCCAACTCACCAGACCGGTTAATCACTACAATTCATCAAAATGAATTAAATCACCGGGTTAGCGCGCATGGACAGCACCTTACAAGACTCACTTATTTCGCTTCGCCGAATTATTCGCGCCACAGAATCGGGTGCCCGAGAGCTGGCCAAAAAGGCCGACATGGCCACCTCTGAACTTCTGACATTGCAATCCGTGGCGGATAACCCTGGCATTTCCCCCGGCGAGCTGGCCAAGTCGCTCAGCCTTTCTCCTGTGACCTCCACGGTAATTCTGCAAAAACTGGAAAGCCGCGGTTTGATCGAGAAAATTCGCAGTACTGTGGACAAACGCAGACTCGAAGTCGTGTTGACGGAAAAAGGCAAACACGAGGTCAACGACGCACCGTCCAGCCTGCAAACCCGTTTCGCCGAGCGCTTTGGGCAACTCCAAAATTGGGAGCAACATTTGATTGCATCGGTGCTGGGGCGGGTCACCACACTGCTGGGCGCAGAGGCCATCGACGCCTCGCCCATTCTCGATGTGGGCGAAATTGACAAACCGACCAAATAACCTTGGCAAAACTGTCAAATAAGAATTGACTTATTGTTTATTATTTTTAATAATTGTTCCCAATTTACAACATTTCACACTTTTTGAGTTTGACTGGTTCACATGTTTGATTTAGGCGCATTTTTTAGACGCAACAGAAAAGTGTTGTGGTTTGCCATCGCAGCATTCATGGTGACCTTCATTTCAATACAAGTCAGTAAAGCCTTGGCCACGCGAGATTCCAACTACGGTGAAATCGCTGAATGCACCTATGTGCACCAAGCACCCGAGCTTCAAACCCCAGCAAATCCGCAAAAGTCCAGCAGTACTTACTGCCCCACCAAAGGCTGAATTCTGCACGCTACAGTGTTTGAACCAGCACCTGGTTTTTACCGGTCCGCTTGGCCTGGTACATAAGCTGGTCGGCACTGGCCAGCAGCTTTTCAAGACTGACTTCATCGAAAGCATTCACCTGCAACACCCCCACGCTTGCCGATACTGGCAAATCCGGGCAGGTATAATCAATCGCCTCTGCGATGGCTGCGCGAATTCTTTGCCCCAAATGTTCGGCGGTATCCGGGCGGCAACAACCCATACTCAACACCACAAACTCATCGCCCGACAGGCGATAAACCTTGTCCTCAGCGCGCAATCGAACAGACAGTTTTGAACTGATGCGTTTGAGCAGTTTGTCACCCGTCGCGTGGCCCAGGGTGTCATTGACCATTTTGAAGTTGTCGAGATCGAGAAAAGACAATACAAAGGGTTCCTTTGCATTGAGCATGCGCCACACTGCGTTCTCCAGTGCTTTTCGATTCAAGCTACGGGTTAAAGGGTCGGTCAGGTTTTCCTGACGAAGCGACCTTGAGCTGGCCTGAATTTTTACACTGACACCATAAAACTGTACCGGCAACACCAACAACAGAAACAGGTTGGCATAGACCAGTTCAAGATGAACTTGCCAGTAAGGAACAGACAAAGCCAAACCCGACACCATGGCGACACCCAAGCCGATGTGACACGCCAACATGCAGGGTCCATAACGAATGCCCCGGATTAAAGCAACCACGGCAATAAGAGGGGACAAGGGTGCAAGGAATTCGGGTGCGACAACCAGCCCCCAGGCAATCATGGGAAGGTCAAGACAATAACTGGGAAGCTCGATTTTGTCCCAGTGACGCTCACGGTTGGAGATCAACCAGGATTGAAGCAAGGCGAGATGAAAATAGATACCCAGGGCGATCATGAACACCAAACGGGCGTTGCTGCCAACAATGGCACCGCCGGGCGCAAAAAAGAACACGATGAGAAAGGAAAGCCCGGCAAAGGCCATTCTCTGCCTGGCACGGGAGGCACTGTCTGAAATATCGAGGACGTATTTAAGTTTGAACATGCGATTGAGATATCTCATGGTGCCCCACCGGGGGAACATCCCTCCGGTGGGTGTGTAAACCCATGATCTCAGTGACGCATCAAGGCCTTCAGTTCCAAGAAGTTAATCAGGCCACTGCCGCAGCGGCAGCCTCTTCAAGGTCGGTGGGAATATCGAAGTCCAACAGGCGTTCTACGTTCAACACGAGCACGAACTCGTCGTCTACCTTGCCAATACCGCGCAAGAAGTCGGTTTTTACACCGGCACCAAACTGCGGTGGCGGCGCAATACACTCGGCATCAATGTCGACCACGGCATTCACCGCGTCCACCATGAAGCCAACCACTTGTGTTTCATCGGCCATTTGCGATTCAAGAATCACAATGCAAGTGCGGCGGTTGATGGTGGTTTTGCCTTGCCCAAACCGGGCACTCAAATCCACCACAGGCACCACAGAGCCGCGCAGGTTGATCACACCACTGATGCACTGCTGCATCATGGGCACTACAGTAATTCGGCCAAACTCGATGATCTCTTTGATCCGGAGAATTTCCACCGCCAGTTTTTGTCCATGTACCTGAAAAGTCAGGTACTGGTGACTGGCGCTGTCACTCTCCAAGGCATTGGCCAATTGTTCATTGACATTGCTCATGGTGAGTGCCCCTATTAAAAGTCGTCAAAACTGTCAAAACCATCTGCACCGCCATGGCTGCTGGCTTTGCCAGGTGCTGGTTTGCGCTCGGCATGGCTGGATGCCCGCGTGCTGGCTCGGCCAGAACCTGTATCAAAGAACGCCATGGCGTTGTTCAGCATGCTGGCCTGGCCGCTCATTTCCTCAGCGGTTGCAGCCAACTCTTCAGAAGCCGCTGCGTTCTGTTGGGTTTGCTGGTTCAAGCTCATCATGGCCTGGTTAATTTGCGCAACGCCGTTGGTTTGCTCGTTCGACGCTGCAGTAATTTCCTGAACCAGATCCGACGTGCGGTTAATCGCTGGCACCATTTCCTGCAGCAAGCTGCCCGCACGTTCGGCCTGTTTCACACTGCTGCTGGCCAGGTCACCAATTTCCTGTGCAGCCACCTGGCTGCGCTCGGCCAGCTTGCGTACTTCAGCCGCGACCACCGCGAAACCTTTGCCGTGCTCACCAGCTCGAGCCGCTTCAATGGCAGCGTTCAGGGCAAGCAGGTTGGTTTGGTAAGCGATGTCGTCCACGATGCCGATTTTGTCAGCGATTGCTTTCATGGCATTCACAGTTTCAGTCACAGCTCGGCCACCCTCTTTGGCCTCTTCAGCCGCCTTGGTTGCAATTTGATCTGTCACACGGCTGTTCTCGCTGTTCTGCTTGATTGAGCCTGCCATTTCTTCAATACTGGCTGACACTTCTTCCACGCCTGCTGCCTGGCTGCTTGCGCCTTGCGACAAACTTTGTGAGGTCTTGGAGATTTCACGTGCCGCGTTGGTCAGTGAGTCGGCATTGCCACGCACCTCCTGAATCACGTCGCTCAGTCGATCAATCGTGGTGTTCACATCGTCTTTCACTTCACCAAACAGGCCCTTGTAGTTGGCTGTGATCTTCTGGGTCATATTGCCGTTGGCCAGCAACTTCAACACGCGGCCCACGTCTTCCAGACCCACCGAGGTAGTGTTCAACAGACCGTTGACGTTTTGTGCCAGTGTTTTCAGGAAACCTTCCTTGTCGTCCTCGCGAATGCGATCGCTGAAATCGCCATCCGATGCTCGACCCACGATGCCGGAAATTTCATTCTCGATGGCCACTTCAGCAGTGCGGTCACTCCACTCCACCACCGTTCCCAAACGCTCGCCTTCCTCGTTGACCACTGGCGATGCAATCAAGCGGAAGCTGAGCTCACCCACTTTGATACCGGTTTTCAGGGGGGAATTCAAAGCTGCCAACATGCCACGCTGGTGAGCCGGGTTCTTGTGGAAAATATCAATGTTGGCACCAATCAGCTTGCGCACGTTGAAATTGGGCAGACTCTTGCGAATCATGTCCTCATTGCGCGTCATCATGGTGTTCAGTGAATTGTTCAAGTAAGTGATGTGACCCTGATTGTTTGCGATCATCACGTTGGTGGTCACTGAGTCAAGCGCAATGCGAATGGCCAGGTTTTCCAGCGCTGTTTTGCGCTCCAGTTCTGCACGTTCTTCTTCACGTTTGGCCATAGCCACTTCAGCAGTGCGGTCCTTCCATTCCACCACAGTGCCCACGCGGGTACCGGACGCATCGAACACAGGTGTCACCAACAGGTTGAAATGACGCTCACCAATGGTCAGGTTGGTGCTGTAGGAGTCGCGCAAGCGCGCCAACATACCACGCTGGTGGCTAGGTACTTTGTGGAAGCTGTCAATATTGGCACCGAGAATTTTGCGGGCATCAAACTGCGGCAAGTCTTTCTTGATGTCGGTCTCCGCTTCCACCAACATTTTTGACAGTGAGTTGTTCACGTACACAATGTTGTAGTCAGCGTCAGCAATCATCACGTTGGTGGCGACACTTTCCAGCGCTTGAACCTGGCGTTGCGCAAACATGGTTTCCGCTTCCAGCTTTTTCATGGCATCACGAATGGCTGAGGGCAATTCATCGGCTGCGCCCTTGAGCATTTCCTTTTTCCACAACTGGTGAACACTGCGCACCGCCGTTTCTTCCACCTTGCGGGCGCGGTCATTCACGCTCGCAATCATCTCGTTGATTTTGGTGACGACAGACAACACATCACCGCTCAGGTCTTTGGTTGGCAAAGCCTGCAAGGGCTTCTCAAGGTTGGTTTTCAAGCCTGAAATTTCTACCTCCAGACTATCAGCAACTGCAGCCAACTGACCGCTCTTTAAAAAATCAAATGCACCCATGTTCGTCTTCCTTTGTAAAATTACGCGTTGGCCTGCTCAAGGCTTGCTGAAATACTGCTGACTTCTGTAATCAATTTCGGTACATCAATGATCAAGGCCACATCGCCGTTGCCCATGATGGTGGCTCCGCTTATTGCCCTGTTCTGTTCAAACAAATTGCCCAGCGGTTTAATCACTGTTTGTGATTCGCCGTGGAGTTGGTCGGCCACAATGCCGGCTTTCATGCCGCCAAAGCTGACCACAATGATGTTCTCGCGCTTGGGGCGCTTGGCATCGGGATGAAATACTTTGCGCAAACGAACAGCGGGTAAAAACTCCCCGCGAAGGTCGTAGTGAATGTCCATGCGATCATCGGTGCCCAAGGCATCCACTGGCAACTCCAGGCATTCACGCACATACGACAGCGGAATCACATAGACGGATCCGCCCACGCCAATCATGAAACCGTCGATAATGGCCAATGTCAACGGCAGGCGAATCTCGAAGGTGCAACCTTGCCCCGTTCTTGAACGAACTTGTACCGAGCCTCGCAGGGCCTCGATGTTTCGCTTCACCACATCCATACCCACTCCGCGACCGGAAATGTCAGTGACCTTGTCAGCAGTGGAAAAACCTGGCGCAAAAATCAGCATGTTGACTTCAGCATCGCTGAGCGTTTGGTCTGGCGTGACAATGCCTTTCTCAATCGCTTTCTTCAGAATTTTCTCGCGAGCCAAACCACGACCATCGTCATTGACTTCAATCACAATGTGACCACTGTCGTGGTAGGCATTGAGTTGCAGTCGACCCGTGGCAGGTTTTCCAGCGGCAACCCGCTCTTCAGGCGTTTCCAGACCATGGTCCAGCGCATTGCGCACCAGATGCATCAATGGGTCGCCAATTTTTTCCACCACTGACTTGTCCAGCTCCGTGTCTTCACCGGAAATCTCAAGTTGAATTTGCTTGCCCAAGCCCATGGCGGTGTCGCGAACCACGCGCTGAAAGCGCTGGAAGGTTTCACCAATTTGAACCATGCGAAGGCCCAGGGCACCGTCCCGAATTTCTTCAATCAGGCCAGCAACAGCACTGGTTGATTCCAGCATGGCCGTGTGATTCAAATGTTTGGCTTGTTCCACCGTGCCGGCATTGGCAATCACTAGTTCACCGACCAGATTGATCAGCGCATCCAGCTTGTCGGAAGGCACACGAATAAATGAACTGGTGGGAGTGGACTTGCCCGTTGCCTTGGACTTTACCGAGGCCGCTGCAACTGCACTGCCTGCAGCGTCAATCACCTCCGGCGACACTTCTTCTTGTGGCCTGAAGAAACCCGCTTCCTGCAACAGTTCCGTGGCGCGCACTGCCCCCTCGGGCAACGAATTCACCAACTCGTCCCACTGTGTTGGTGTGCAGTGATGGGACAGAATTCTGACCTTGCTTTCTTCAGTCAGAAATTCAAATGCATCTTCAATTCCGGCCTGCCCTTTGTCCGTAACAAAACGCAGTTCGAACCCCAGGTAACACGACTCCGCATCCAGATCAGCGAAGCTGGGCAATGCATCCAGCACGGGCACGACAGCTTGCAACTCGCCGTAGCTTTCCATGTATGAAAAAATGGGCGCCGGGTCAAATCCATCGCACAAAGTGCTACGCCCCAATCGAACCGACACGTGCCAGGTTTGTTGACCGTTGCCTGTTTCAACCATTTTTACTGGCTTGCTGCCTGAAGGTTGTTCTTCGTGCAACAAATACGCTTTTAAACGGGCGGTCAAACCCGCCTGTGCTGACGCCATGTCAGGACTGACCTGCTCAGCATTGCCGCCTGCCTCGATACAATCCACCAATTCAGAAATGTGGTCGCGGCATTCCAGCACCAAGGTGCTCATGTTCGCGTCGAATCCGATTTCAGAATTGCGCACGCGGTCCAGCACGGTTTCAAGGTCATGCACAAAATGCGTGATCACCAGCAGGCCAAATACACCCGCGCTGCCCTTGATGGTGTGCGCAGCGCGAAAGGCCGCATTGAGCACTTCAGTGTCGTTGGGATTTTGCTCAAGCTGCAGCACATAGCTTTCCACCTCCGCGAGCAGTTGGCGCGCCTCGGTGAAAAATATGCCACGCGAGGCATCCAGGTCCAGTTCAAAGGCCATGCCTTAGTTCTCCAAAAAACCAGCGTTGATCCAGGACTGCACGCCCAGCCGGGCAGCCTTCATGGCCACAACCTCTGAGGGTTTGGTCCAGTGCACTCGCAGGTTTACCGCAGGGTCGTTTTGAATGGTCACCAACATTTGCATGCCTGCCGTGTCCACTTCCTGGCAATTGCTCAAATCAAGCACCACCGAAATACCCTGGTTCAAAGACTGACGAATCACTTCAACCAGACCTGCACAATCCGCAATGGTCAAAGTCTCCAAAGCCACTTGCGTGTGCTTGCACGTCGCGATGCTGTTCTCCATCTCGTTCTCAAGGTCTTCTTGCATAATCAGTTCGCTGTGCATGTGCATCCTCCCTGCGGCTTTAGGCCACCAATTTGTTCACTGCGGCAATCATTTGTTCTGGCTTGAATGGCTTGACCATCCAGGCTTTCAGACCCGCCGCCTGCCCTTCACTTTTCAATTTGTCATCCGATTCCGTGGTCAGCATGATGATGGGTACGAACTTGTAAGCCGCCATTTTTTTCACCTCGCGTACGAAGGTGAGTCCATCCATGTTGGGCATGTTCAGATCACTCACAATCAAGCTGATTTTTCGGCCATCCAGCTTGGTCAATGCGTCCTTCCCATCACAACCTTCCACCACATCAAAACCCTGACTTTTCAGGGTCATTGACACCACTTGGCGCAAGGAGGTGGAGTCATCCACGATCAATACGGTTTTGCTCATACAGGTTCTCGTTCTTGTGTGTTTAGAAAAAAGTCAGTTCATCGCTGCTGGCCGCTGGCTTGGCTGCACCGCTGTTGCTGGCCTTGCCACTGTGGTTTACACGTTCTTCGGCCATGGTGTATTTGCGCTCCAGTTCATGCATCAGCGCAGCCACGTTCAAGGATTCCAGGCCGGTGCTCAGCTGGCCTTTCATTTGGTTCAAGCTGTCTTGCACATGCCCCAGAATTTGAGACACACGATCCTGAAACTGAAAATGGACTACGGCGTTGTTCAAACTGGAGGACACCTGATTGGTATTGGCAATGATTTGTTCACTGGCCTGATGCAATGGCCCGGTGACCTGCTCAAATTGTTCAACGACACCGCTTAGGGTTTCACTGGCCTGGCTGAGCACCTTTTCATCGCTGCTTTCCATCCGTGCAGCACCGTCGCCCGCTTTCTTGGCAGCCGATGCAATCAGTTGCACGCGCTCACGAATCTTCACGCCAGTTTCTGCAGACAACATGGAAAGCTTGCGCACTTCATCGGCCACAATCGAGAAGCCCCGACCGTCCTCGCCGGCACGGGCGGCTTCAATGGCTGCATTCAAGGCCAGCAGATTGGTACGGGCTGCAAGGTTCTCTACGGACGCGGCCATCTTGGCCAACTCTTCGGTCGAGGAAATAAAGCCTTTCACCTCGTGCATGATGGTGGCCTTCTCTTCGAATGAATTCCGAATGCTGCTCAGCATGCCATTGAGGCTTTGCGCCACATGATCAGCCAAGCCGTTTCCGCCACCGGAGGTATTGCCCAACACGTGTGCGGCACCAGCGGCAACACTGACAGTGTCGTTGAGCTTGCTGTGAATTTCAGAGAAGGCTTCCGCCAGGTTGACAATGCCCATTTCCATCTGTGAATTGGCCGTGCTCAACTGACTGTTCAAGGTGGGGGCCCAGGTATCAGCCAGTTGGATGAGTTCTGCTTTTTTGTCATCAGTCTTGCCCAACTCACCTACAGTCGAGGACAAGGAATCAATCTCGGCCTGCAAGGCAAGCTGTCGCTTTTTACCCAGTTCATGAACGGCCTGTGCGCACAGCAGCAAGGCGACGCCACCAAACGCCAAAGGCCACACACTGCCCTGAACGATTGCACCCAAGGCCAGGATCCCGACCGATGCGGCAATCAAAACCGTGGGCACAGAGACCCACGCTTGCAATGTGTTCTTATTGTGTTTTTTCATGAACAGAAATTCCTATCAGTTGTTTGACTGGGCACACTGCGGGTTCAATGGGGGCTGGTGAATGCTCGAACGCCTCATACCATCCATTGCCAAAGGCGCCATGCACGGTAAGGTAAGCAGTGGCTACCCGCTGATGGAGAACTTGCAGGAATTCGATGAGGGTGCTGCGCATAAAGTCCTCCGGTGGACCACTTTGTTAAACGCAGTGAACTTGAATATTTCACGCTTGGAGAAAGTTTGCGCCGATACCCATGTGAGTAATAGGGAGAAAAGAAATGGAAAAGGGGGCCAATATTGGGTTAATGCACTTGGGGGAATGCAACAAAAGGTTAACTGTGTGAACAAATGTAAAAAACCCGCTACAGGAGCGGGTTTCAGTTCAATTCGATGACAATTTTATTGAGCGTCGCTGGGTCTTAAAGTCATTCCAAGTGGCCCCTTGATGGTGCCGTCTTCATTGAGGTCATAAATGGTGGTTTCGCCGTCGCTGGTGATTTTTACCTTTTTGTCTTCAACCTCATAGGTAGCCTCGCGGGTTACACCCATGGTGGACACATACACAGTGCCATTGCCTTGGAACTCATACTTTTGCAAACCCAGGTCGTCTTTGTACACACCATCCAGGTTGTTACCACATGCTGTCAACAAGCCGAGCAAACCCAGCATGATGCATGCCTTACGAATGTTCATGCTTTCAATCCCCTCTCAAGATCAGGCCGTCCAAAACTCCTGCAGGGCCTTGGCCGTGCGGATCGGAATTTCAACCATGGGCAAGTGGCCCACGCCGTCAAAAAGTAACACATCCGCATGAGGAATAATGGCCTGGTACGTGTAAGCACCGGTGTAATGTACAAGTCGGTCTTCTTTGCCCCACATGATCAGGGTAGGTGCCTGGGTGGCTGACATGCCTGGGCCATTGGGGTTGGGGGCATTGACAAACATTTGATGAAACAAATGCCGGTTGACGTGGCGACGATTGATCAGATCCTGAGCCATGACAGGCGCCAACGCCAAAGCGATGGCCCGGTTGTGTATGGCCAGACTCATCAAGGTGTGGGCTCCGGCAAGACTTTCGACAATCATCGGGTTGCGACCCTCTTTCAAACCCGCTTCAAAGTGGGTGTGATCAGTGCCTTTGCCACCCGCCGGGTTCATCAAACACAGGGTTTGAACCAGATGAGGATGCCGCCCGGCCAGCAAAGCCGACACCAAACCACCCACTGAGTTGCCTACCACATGGGCTTTGCCCGGCACATGGTTTTCAATCCAGGCCGCCACACGGGTAACCTGATCATCCAGGCCATAAGGCACATTGGCATTGAACTGGCTTTCCCCCCAACCCGGCAAATCCAGCACAAACAAACGGTGCTGTTTCAACAGGAAAGGCACCAGTGACAGCCAGTTTTCCTTGTTGGAAGCAAAGCCGTGCAATAACACCACAGGGGTGCCCTCGGAGTTACCGCCTTCCAGCCACACGAGTTTGTGATCGAGCACCGTGGCCTGATGACGCTTAAGGCCGGAAAGCCCTGCATGCAATTTGTTGATCAGAGGTACCGCGCTGCGGTTTTTCCATTGGCGAATTTTCAGGCCGTGCGGCGGACGAGCAAGACTCAGGTACTTGGGCGCCACATCATCCAGAAATGCAAGCTCAAGATGATGCATTCCGGCGAACTCTCTGCCAGTGCTTACATTGCCCATGAATCAAAACCTCCGGTGTAAATCAAACGTTTGTTTGTTTTATTGACTGTATCATCGAGTGATGTAAAGGTATGGGCATGATGCCGCGCTGTCAACGATAAAAATAGAGGGGTTTTTACTAATTCAGCAGCTCGGTGAGTCGCTGACTCATTCGTCGTAAGGCTGTATGCCCGTGGCGCTGAGCAAATACGCTGCGTCACCCAATTCACTGCTGAATTTGCTCGCAGTCAATTCTCCCCACACCCAGTAGGCCTGCATGGCACCCACCGCTGGCTGGGGCTCGCTCAATTTGACATGGATGATCTGGTTCGCAGGTGGTGGCGGCGTGTGAATGCAGGCACCGAAATACGGCACCAGCAAAAGCTCATCCACCCCCTTCTCGCTTTGCTCAATCGGAATGGCGAACCCGGGAATACGTACTTTTTTACCCGTGTAAGCCGGGTTCACAGGCGCGTCGTTCCAAGCCTTTCGCATTTTCTCGAGGGCCTCTTGGGCTTTCGGGTCATTGTCCTGCAGTTCGGCGATGTTCAAACCCCGGAATGCCGCCATTGGGTCCCAATCGGCGGGCATGAGGTTGTCCCATTGCAGCTCGGGAAACGCGGGGTCGAACACCGTGGCAGCCTTGCCCGCTTTTCCGGCATTGCCGGTGAGCCGGTCGCCTACGGCATATTCACCATCGGTCGCCCCGGAGTCACTGGCAAGTTGGGCCAGTGTCTGCTCCAATTGGGTTGCACCTTCTGAATTTTTGGCAGGCTTGCCAATAAACCACGAGGCAAGGCCATAGCCCAGTGCGGTCAGCACCACCACTGCCACAACCATCACGATCAGTTTGCCAATTTTCATGAAAGACGCACCTGCAAATAACTTTTTATGTTGAATCAATTTGTTCTGGGGCTTAAACCGTCCTGAAGCTGGTTTCGATAGGCCTGAAATGCGGGCAACAGCCCCAACAAACTTCCAAATGACGCAAAAGCCACCACGGCCAATAATCCCGTTCCAAGTTCGTGAAGCCCCACCCATTGCAAACCGAATTGTGCCTGAACCCAGGGTGCAAGTGCGGCACCAGCCAGTGCAAGCACCAACACGCCCAGAGCAACACCCACCCACATCACCAAAGCGCTTTCAAGGAACAACAATCCAAACACGGTGCGCGGGCCTGCGCCGGTGGAACGCAAGACTGCAAGCTCTCGCCTGCGCTGGCCCAGTGTTACCAGCATCACACTGGTCAGCCCCAAGGCGCTCACCACAGCGACCAATGCCGCCACAAACAACAATACCCGCTCCACCAAACCTACGGTTTGCCACAAGCTGCTTAAAGCCACGCCCGGCAAAATTGCACTCAGTGCGGCATCAGGCCTGTTTTCCAGTTCACGCTGCATGCGAAACACGCTCGCCCGGTTGTTCAAACCCACCAACACCGCAGTGACCGACTTGGGTTGCAAGTTGAACTTGGTCACGTACTCAGCCGGAATTTCGGCCCCAGGCACTGGTACACCCGCGGCCCAATCCACATGAATGGCCTCCATACCTGCCAGGCTAATGTGCACGCTCTGATCGACCGGAGTGCCGGTGGGCTGCAAAATGCCGACTACAGCAAAGGGTTTGTCAGCGTGGCTGGGTTCCGTCTGCTGAATTTGCATGCCATGGCTTAGTGCAATTTTGTCGCCCACCCGATGCTTCAAACGTTTGGCCACTTCAGAGCCCAACACGGCTTCGAACAATACCGTGGCTGGCTTGCCCACGCTGTAATCCTCAAAGGCCCTTCCCTGAGCAAACTGCAGGTTTTGTCGCGCACCGTACAAAAACTGCTTGAAATAGACCTCCTTGGTACCCACCACGGCAAAGCCTTGATAGGAATCGCCAAGCGCAATCGGTAGCGCCGACTTCACGCGAGGGTCCTGTTCCAGACGCTCGAACTCGGCATAAGGCACATTCCGCGTCGCCTGGCCAATTCGGAATACGCTGTACAGCAAAAGCGAAACCGGGCTGGTTTGCGCACCGACGATCAAATCCGTACCCGCCACTGCATTTGAAAAACTGGCCTTGGCGCTTTGACGGGCCAAATCGATGCCCAATAACAGGCAGGTAGACGTAATCACACTGAGCAACAGCAGCAAAAGACTGCCTTTGCGGCTCCATGCACTTCGGCTGGCCAACAGCAGCAGTGTTTGAATCATGCCTGCCACTGCCCCATGTGCTGACGTCTGGCACAATGCTGTGCAAGGCTCGGATCGTGACTCACCAACAACACAGCCGTATTTTGTTGCGCCGCCTGGGCAAGCAACAATTCAATGAACTGGGCCTGGTGACCTGCATCCAGCGCAGAAGTGGGTTCATCGGCAATAATCAGATCGGGCTGACCGATCAAGGCGCGGGCAGCGGCCACCCGCTGCTGCTGACCAACCGACAGAGTGGACACCGCCTGATTCAGATACTTGCCCATGCCGAGCGAATTCAACAACTGTTCGGCCGCCTGCCTCACCGAACCAGCTTGCCCAACAGCGTTGTGTTTGCGGCGCTTTGAAAATTTACAGGGCAAGGTGACGTTCTCCAGTACATTCAAATAAGTCAACAAATTGAATTGCTGGAACAGAAAACCGATGTGATCCACCCGAAGCGAGTCGCATCGACTGGCTGACAAAGCACTCAAACTTTGCCCCATCAGACGAACCTGGCCGCTTTGAGGCAACAACACGCCAGCCATCAAATTCAGCAGGGTGCTTTTGCCACTGCCACTGTCTCCTTCCAGAAACACAGTGTCACCAGCTTGCATGGAAAACTCGGGGATATTTAATTCAAACCCGCTGCTGGCGTATTTGAATGACAGGTTTTCGCAGTGAAGTACTGCTGACGTCATTGCACCACCAATGTGCTCTGCTTGGGAGTGAGCGTTGCGCCAACCTGTCCCTTGGGGAACAGGGCCTGCACCTCGATTTTTTCGAAACCGGGAAACTGGCGAAACACGCGTACATCAATTGCCTTCAATTTGCCAGGTTGCTCGCACTCGAATTCATAGGCCGCCCTAAAGTCCGAATGCCCGTCGGCGCTGTCGTGATGCTGGTGATCATCGCCCTGACCATGGGAGTGGGGATTCAGGATTTCAGAATACAACTTGTGGCTAGTTCGCTTGCACTGTGCCTCGGGCGAGAAGGCGAACAAACCATTGGCCCTCAGCAGGGAAACCACGCGACGTGCCTTGACGCGTTCCGCATCGGTTTTGGGTGCACGCTCAAAGCCCAGGACATTCTCAAGCGGGGAATACAGACTGATGAACAAGCCATTGCCGTCCTGAACAATCTCCAACTCCCCTTGACCATGCACATGTGCTGCGTCATTGTGCCTGCTGTTCGCCTTGGCATGGTCGTGCGAATGCCCGTCATTGCCATGGGCCATGGCCGAGGTAGAGAGCAGTGCCGCCATGGCGAGCGTACCAAACCGGGTGAATAGGGATTGAGCTGCGAACTTTGTCATGAATGTCCTTTCGTTGTATTTCATTGTCTCGCCCGATAGACCAGCCACCACCGCAAGAGGTTCCCGGGTCAGTCCAGCCCCTAGACGGGACCAAACTCCCGCCAAAAACCCTTGTAAATAGCCTGCTCTGCATCACCCCGCTTTTCAAGCGGACAAGCCAGGCGAACAATCATTTTGTGCGCCAGCTCATTGTAGGCTTGCCAGAACACCTCCGGTTTGGCCCCAGGCAAATCCACAAATTCCGACACCTCAATTCGGTCGAAATACTGATCAGCCTCTTCCACCCAACTGGCGGACACAGTGTTGGCCACCTGCAAGGCCACTTGCTCCGCTCTGGCTGTGTCGGCCTTGAACGGCAAAATAATTTCAATGGTGTACAGGCTGAACTTGCCCAACATCGACAAATGCTTGATGGTTTGCGTCAATACCAAGGCATTGGGTACAGCAAGCCTGCGCCCGGTGTACTTGCCCGACATGCCGATTTCAAACAATTTGGTGCTGAGCAGATCAATGTCAATCACTCGTCCGTTCTGGGTTCCAATCTCGATGTAATCACCAATCCGGAATGGCTTGGACAGCGAAATGTTCACATAGCCCAGCAAACTGAGGACCACCTCCTTGCCGGTGATGATCAAGGCACCTGCAATGGCCACCACACTGAGAAAAGCACCGGTGATTTGCGAGGCCCACACCGAAATGAGCAGAAAAAATACGGCCATGCGCACCAGGTTCTTCAAGAACACCAGTTGGGAGCGGGCTTTTTCGGGGTGGTAAGGATGAAGCTTGCGAAGCGACCAGGACAAGGCCCTGTTCACGAAGAAGCCACTGGCCATCAACCCGAAAGTGATGGCCAGCTTGAACAAGAACAATGCAGTGGGGTTTTTGAGAAATTCCATCCCCTTATGGTAACAGGGGCAGACCTCCAATCAAGGGCAAACCACCGCCGGACGTGTTGCCCTCTTGGCAGGCATCGGCGTTTTCATAACTTGAATCGATGACTTGATCGATCCACTGATTGATCAAAGCCACTGCCTCATCATGCACCACACTGCGTGCCAAGGGCGGCATCTTGGCAGCCAGCTCCACCGCCTCGGGGCCCATGCGATAGGGCACAATCGAGTCACTGGACATGGCCGGGTGAATATCGTAAGTGCGGGTTCCCCGCCCTTCCGATCCACTGGCAGTGGGCTTTTTACAAATGCCATAGGTACTGTCCACGGCGCGGAACACATCCACATAGAAGCCGGTGTTGGAGGCCTGCCCGTTGACGTTGTGGCAGTGCGCACAGTTCACTTCCAGGTAGGCCCTTGCCCGCGCCTCGATGTCCCCTTTGGAATTGGCAGGCAAGCCAGAGTCGCCAGGCTTGTTGAATTTTGGAATGTGGTTCACGTTGGTGGCCACTTGACGCTGGTCCAGCTCAAAGCTGCTTGGGCAACCATTCATCAATCCCGTGTCACACATGAACTTCAACTGGTTTTTGCCATTGACCGGATGCTGCGCCTGCCCGGTGAACAAGGGCGACTCGTTCACATAGGCGCGGTTCAAATTGCGCGGCTTGGGACCGATGGGTGCGGAACCGGGATCAACATCGTTGTTGCTGTGGCAAATGGCACACTGACTGGCGTTGGGGAACAAGTACGCGTTGGTGCTGCCCACCTGGCGCTTGCCCGAGTCCACATCCACATAATCCCAATTGGCCGAGGCAGTGCCGCCAAACTGCGTCAATACGGCTTTGCGCTTGCCGTTGCCCGCATCTTGCCAAATGTACTCCAGCGCTTCCCAGTAGTTCTGCCCATCGGTGCGTTGGCGCTTGATCAGCAAACGCGTTTCATAAGGCGTCTCTTTGGCACGCGGCTGATCTACAAATGAGAAAGTTTTGGCAATGATGGTCCCCACCGGGAACTCAATGGTGGAATTCACGCGACTGGCCTCGTCCTCCAGGAAGCGGGCCTGCTTGCCTTCCGGAATGAATATCACCCGATGCTTGATGGAGTAATCGCTGAACAGCTTGCTGTTCAACACATACGGCATGCCCTGCCCGTTCGGTTTGCTGGCCGGGTTCTGGTCATCGGCAAACAGGTTGTACTGAGCCAAATCAGGACAGTTGACTTGTGCAGCCGCCTGGTTCACCACACCTGCTTTCAGGGGCACTTCACAAAGCGCTTTCACAGCCTCGGCAGCGGGCTCCGGTGCAAACTGCCCACTAGGCTCGAACGGTTCAAACTCGAAGTCGGGCAAACGCGGCAGGTCAGCGCCAAAGCGCGCCATGCAATCGTGTTTGCTGATGTCGAACTCACTGGGTAACAAGGGAATGCCTGTGGCAATGGATTGAATGTATTCCAGCGACAAGTTGGCCGTGGGGTCATTGGTATTCAGGTTAATGACTGCATCCAGACCACGGGTGCCGTGAAAGTTTGCAAAGGCCAGGCTGTCTGATCCAAAATTGTTGTTGGGGTTGATACAGCTGAACCACCAAGCGGGTACCTTGCGCTGCCCATTCGATTCAAACTTGTATTTGTTGTAACGGCAGCTTGGATTGGGGTTTTGGTTGCCCTGTATCGGTTTGCCATCGGCGTCCACAGCCACAGGGTTGCCGTTGCGGTCTTTGGGTAGGTCACAGCTGCTGTTCAAGGTGTCGGTGTAGCCATCCCACACAATGTGTGCGCCACGATAACCACCACCGCCCAGGGCGTTTTTCAAGCCCACCACTGCAGGAAATGCACTGGTGACCTGTCCACCTTGCGTTGCCAAAATGGTCGCAAAATCGGGTTGAGGCAAATCATTGCCATTGTTGATGAAGGTGTTGTCGAAAATGTTCACAGCTTCCGAATACACGTCCATGCGACGGTCACCGTTCTCACCCAGCAAATCGTAGCTGGTCAAAATAATGCCCGCAGTGCCGTTGTTCTCAAACACGTTGTCGTAAATATCGATTTTGTCGTAGGCCAAAGTAATCAGGCCTGAACCGCGCGGCACGTTGGCCACAATCGAGCCGGGCACCGCAAAGTTGTACGTGTTGTTGTTGCGGGCAATGTTCTTGAATACCCGTGAGCGCGATCCGTACTGGGTCAGGTTGTCCAGGTCGTACACCAGAAAGCCGCCCGAGTTGCATTCGGCCAGATTCTCTGAATACTCGCCGTCCACCACGTTCTCAATCTCAAAGCCGAACACGTTGAAGGCTGCACGGCTCTTGCGGATTTTCGCAATATTGGTTTGCCCTACGTAAATGCCGGCATCCGAGGCGCCAATGCTCTCAGTTTCCTCGACCAGAATATTGCGGCTTTCAACCGGGTAAATGCCGTAGCGCCCGGAGGCCGTGCTCACAGTGTAATCAGGCGAGGTGTTGTCGGTTTCCAAAGGGTTGGGGTTGGCTGGGTTGTGGCGTGCGGGGTCAGTACATTGCACCTTCACTTCATCGCGGAAGTTGGCTGCCGTAATCGGACGTTCCTCGGGCAACTTTCGACCGCTGCTCCAGATCGCACGCACTTTTCTTAATGTGCCGTGGTTCACGCCCTTGAGCTTGAACGCGTCGCCAGGAGAGTCTCCAATCGTGAGGTTGCGCACGGTCACACCGCGCACGTTCGACGCCAAAAAACCTTCCTGCGAATTGCTGTCCCGAAACGACAGGAATGTTTCATCCATGCCGCAACCCTCAATGATCACATCCTCTGTGGTCGTGATCTGAATGCCGGTTTTCAAGTCGAAAAAGCCGCAGTCAAACCGAAGAATATCCTTGGGCTTGAGCTGCACCATGGCCTTCACCATTTCCTCGGTGGCATTGGGCCCGGGCTGAATCAGGAACACTCGTCCGTTGGATTCGGCTGGGTTGATCACCGAGCCACCGCCAGCGGTGTTGGTGGGGTCATCCCCGCCTGACGACAAGCAGGCGCCAAGCACCAAAGTAGACAATGAAAGGAGTACTGCTTGCAGTGCACGTTTGGAGTGAGTCACGTCCAACCTCGATCTTGTTATATGCATATGAGAAAAAACTGCTTGCCTGTACCTGTTACCACGCTAGAATCAAAGTGGATTGCGCTTTGTGTCGGCTAATTGACACTGCATGCGTGATGATTCATATTCGACCCGTAATGTTGAACCAAGCATTTACTCAAATAAGAACCGGAGGGACAGCAATGACTGACTTACAACAACGCGCCACACGGCTGCTGATGGCAGCCACGCTGGCTGGCAGCGGCCTGCTATTGGGCACTGGTGCCATCGCCAGCGAACTGACGCCCGAAAAGAAACTGCAAGCCGCCAGCCTGGCTGCTACCTGCGCCAACTGCCATGGCACGAATGGTCAGGGTGTGGAAGGCAGCGCCGTCACTGGGCTGGCCAACCTGAGCGTGGAATACATCAAAACCAATATGATCTGGTTTAAAACCGGGCAGCGCCCCGCCACTGTGATGCACCAACTTGCCAAGGGTTACACCGACGAGCAAATCGACATCATCGCCAACTACCTCGGCAAGAAAGACTAAGGAGCGCACCATGCAAAGACGACAATTTTTACAAACCAGCGCATTGGCCACCGCATTGTTGGGCGGCATGCCTTTGTCAGCCACAGCAAAAAGTGCCAAAGGCAAAGTGGTGGTGATCGGCGGCGGCTATGGGGGCGCGACTGCGGCCAAGTACCTGCGCATGCTGTCGGGCAACCAGCTCGACGTGACCTTGGTTGAACCCAATTCCACATTCGTGTCTTGCCCCATGTCCAACCTGGTGGTGGGCGGAATCCGCAAAATCAACGAAATCAGCGTCCCCTACACTGGCCTTGCCCGCAACCATGGCGTGAAGATGGTGAAAGATTACGTGACAGCCATCGACGTGGACAAACGCACCGTCAAACTGAAAAACGGCAAGACCTTGCCTTACGACAAACTGGTGTTGTCGCCAGGCATTGACTTGCAACTGGACACAATTGAGGGTTTGGCAGCAGCCAACGCCAGCGGCCAAATTTTGCAGGCCTGGGAAGCTGGAGCCGAGACAGTGGCTCTTTACAAGCAACTGGAAGCAATGCCCAATGGCGGCACTTACATTCTGAATGTGCCGCTCGTCCCCTACCGCTGCCCACCCGGACCCTACGAGCGCGCCAGCATGGTGGCCAACTACTTCAAACAGTACAAGCCGAAATCCAAAGTACTGCTGCTGGATGCGAATGCAGACGTAACCTCGAAAGGCAAGTTGTTCAAGGGCGTGTGGGAAAGCGAGTACAAAGGCATTCTGGAATATCGCCCCAACATGAAAGTCACCGGCGTGGATGGCGCCACAAAAACAGTGCGTTTTGAATTCGAGGAGCCCATCAAAGGCGACGTACTGAACATTCTGCCTGACCAGCGCGCAGGCAAACTGGCCGTCGATTCCGGCATCGCCAACCTGAACAACCGTTGGGCCGAGGTCAACTACATGACATTCGAATCCACCGTTGCACCCAATGTGCATGTGATCGGCGACTCGGTGCAAGGCGCGCCCCTGATGCCAAAGAGCGGCCACATGGCCAACAGTCAGGCCAAAGTGGTCGCCGCCGCCATCGTGGCTCAGCTCAGCGGTTGGGAACCCAATGCCACACCGTTGACCAACAACACCTGCTACAGCTATGTGACCACCAAAAACGTGATTCACGTGGCCAGCGTGCATGTGTACAACGCCGAGAAGAAAACCTTCCTGACCGTCGAGGGATCCGGCGGCGTATCAGCCGAACCCAGTGAACTGGAAGGCACCTACGCCTGGAGCTGGGCCCAGAATATTTGGGCAGACACGCTGGCGTAAAATCCCTCAGCGCTGCTGAAAACTGGCCCGCATCTGGTTGATTTTGGAATCCAGACCGCGGGCTTTTTGTTCCAACTCCCCGGTTTCGCGAAACAGATCAGCTGCGGTGCGCTGAAGCGCCGAAACTGTTTTTTCTGCCTTGCTTCGCTCACTGGACGACAAAGCCTTGTTGTCCGCCCTGCTCCGGTTTTGTGCAATTTGCTCGGTCAGTGCTTTGGACTGCTCCCGCTTGTCCTGTAACTGACGCTCCACTTCGTTGCGTTCCCGCTGCACGTTGTAAACGAGCTGCCCTTCTTTGTAACCCGCACGTACCTTTGGATAGGTTTTTTCATTGCATTGATCCGGGTAAGCTGCACCCTTGGAACCCAGATCAAAACCCGTATTCACCGTGCAATAGTTCTTCAGGCCCTGCTCGAAACCCTTGTTGTACTCCTCAAGATTCACCGTCACTTTGGCCTCGGCACAGGCTGAGCGGTGCTCGGCAACGCGGGCCTGGGTATAACCTTGTGATGCATCGGTAAAACCAACCTCTCGCCAATTCGCCACCAGGCATTCCTCCCTGCTCATGGTGGCACACCCGCTGGCGCCAAGAAGTATCAGCACCGCCGACAACAATCTCCCACTCATTACTCACCTCATCTTGTTTTTTATTCATGACAAATCTATACCACGGGCACCAAACAGCCGTCTGTAGTCTGAGTGGACTAAGCCAACGCAGAGGGCTGGCGGCATGTTTATTGCATTCAACATTTCTGCAACAAGTGCTCAATTGCGATGCTTTTCTGCCGTTAATTCAATTGTAGTGAATGCGCATACAAGCGTAATTTAAATAAAACGAGCCAGCACACCTTAAGCATTTCAAAAGGGGACAACCAATGGCCGCTCAAACACCTGTATCCAGCCACTCCAAATTGGGCGTGGCCGAAGTCGCCAAACTCGCCGCCCGCGAAGGTTACCTGTTTGGCCTCAGTTTTCTGTTTCGCCAACGCGTAGCGCAATTCGTACCCGAATTCAGCCCAAACTTTCACAACCGCCAGTTGCCCATTGTGTTCATGGTACCGGGGTATATGGAAAAACCCGGGTGTTTTGCCACCCTGTATGAAGAACTGCTGTGGAGTGGCGTGCGAGTGGCTTTGTATCAGCCACGTTACCTGCTGGCTTCGGTGCACGACATGGCCCAAGATTTTGGACATTACATGGACACGGTTTTGGAACAGGCCGAATGTGATGGGGCCAACACTTATCTTGTAGGGCATTCCATGGGGGGGCTGATTGTTCGCAAGGCCATGAGCTCCCGCTGGCACAGCCACACCCAGGTGCAACACCTGTTCACACTGGCCTCGCCCAACAATGGCACCCGTATGGCTCATCTGGGTGTGGGCGACTGTGCGGTGGACATGCTACCCAACAGCGACTTTCTGAACCAGTTGAACGTGGAAGACGACGCACACCGGCAAAAAATGAGTAGCGTGATTGCCATTCCTGATGCATTGATACTGCACCACCGTTTTGCCCACCTTGAAGGTGCGGCCAATCATGTAATTGACCGCACAGGGCACATGGCTTTGCTGGATGAACCAAGACTGATTGAACTGTTGAAACGAAAAATGCAGGGACAAAACCCGCATCAATTGTTGGGAGCCTGATTGGTCAAGGCGATCAGCTGCGCTTGCTGACCGATTTAAAATACAGCTCTGACTGCATTTCCCGCACATGCACGCTGATTTGGGTTTGCAGGCCGTCTGTCTGCAGACAGGTTCTTTCGAGCACCTTAAGCAACACTTGCCCCAAGTGCTCTTGAACAGAGAACTCGCGACCACTGAGCAACTCGACTGTGGCCGCCACAAAGGCGTGGTCCCCACTTTCAGCCGCGGCCACACCCATGCGGTAAGAACGCAGACCGTGAATACGGGTCTTGATGTCCGCATCCATGAAAATACCGAGTCCCATCAAGGCTTTATTTACCTGGAGCAACACCCAGGACTCGTCCAGGTTGTGAAGATTGTCGCTGTATTCAATCGTAATGTGGGGCATCGGGAAAGCCTGTGTATGTGACAAAACCGTGAAAGTTCATGGTTTTGTCTAGTATAAATTACCTACAAAACTGCTTGTCGTTCCTAAACCTAAGCGCGAGAATGTTCACATTGAGCGCTGTAACAGTGTTCAACCTCATGTCTCCTCTTCTCCGCAAGCGAGAAAGGTTAAGCCGGCTTCTCACGAAGTCGGCTTTTTTTTATCCTGCGTTCGTACTTTGGGCAATGTGTGACTCGATCAAGCCGGCGAGCACCTCAGGCTGATCGTGATGAACCATGTGTCCAGCATGGTCAACGACCACATGCCTCCAGTTGGGCACGCAGTTGAACCGGGTACGGAACGCATCAAAATCAACAGGCTCACCGGCGCGGCTCAACCACATGCCTGCCTCGGTCTGTTTGGCTTCGACATGCAACACCGGCGCTGCAATATTGCTCCAACAGGCTTGCGCCTCTGCCAACCTGTAACCAATTGGATTCATGATTTTGTGCGCAGCATCGCCCAGCAAGCTGTAACCGTCATTCCCCACCCGGCTCCAGAACTGCGCCAAATACATGGCCTTCTCGTCGCTCAGCCGGTGGTTGGTTTTCTGCAAACGCCTGGCCACTGCCTCCAGGCTGCTGTAAGTGCGCAGTTCTTTGGGTGTTTTAATTTCATCGAGCCAATTGGAATAGCGCTTGGGTGCTTTTTCAGGCGGTGAATCGAGCATGCCAAAACCTTCCAGATTCACCACACTGCGAATGCGCTGTGGTCGAACACCTGCATACATCATGGCAATGTTTCCACCCATGCTATGCCCGACAAGGTTCACTGGCTGTGTGGGCGAGAGGTGATCCAGCAAAGCGTCCAGATCGGCCAGATAATCCGGAAACCAGTAAGAGCGAATGCCGGGCGAGCCGTCGGCTACCGGCCAATCACTCAAACCAAACCCCCGCCAGTCCGGAGCGACAACACGGTATTCCTGTTTCAATGCATCCACAACAAACTGGTAGCTTGCTCCCACATCCATCCAGCCGTGAACCATCACCAGCAAAGGCGCATCTTCCGGGCCCCAGCAATGTAGGTGGGTGCGCAGACCGCGCAAGTCCAGGTAGTGCGATTCGTGGGTTTTCAAGGGTATGTAGCTGTTCACTGATTATTCTCTTTTTGGTTTTTTCGATTCTGTTGATTTGCCAAGGCTTGCTCAAAAGTAGTCAACACCTGGTTTGGCATTGGCACGACTTTGCTCAGGTTGTAATTAAAAAATACAAAACCCGACTTGGCCAATGAAATTAATCGACCATCCGCAGGGCGTGTGATTCTAAAAACAATATCGCAACCGTATTTGTTGAAATCCATCAACCCCACCTCAAACAAAAGCTGATCCCTTGCATGCGCTTCGCTTCTGTACATGGTGGCCAGGTCGGTCACAATGATGCCGGTTTTGTCCTCGGACAGTTCAGGCACCCCCATCTGAAACAAGAAGCGCGCACGTGCCTCCGAGATCATGGAAATCATGGAATCGTTGGCAAGGTGGTTGCCCGCATTGATGTCCGTGATGCGAACCGTCAAGGTTGTGCTGAAAACAAAGTTCTCGTCCGGGAAGTCCAGTTGAAGGCGCGCCATGAATCAACAATCAGTGTGAGGTGAGTGTTCAAAGTGTATGCGATATGCCCCCAACTTGAATTTGACACCATGCTCTAAACGGGAAAGAAAAACTGTCGAATTCGAATTTTCAACATATCATTCATCAAAACTTAATAAAACTGGAGACTTGCATGCCCAAACTGGACCCCGCATTGATCGACGCACTGGGTGAGCCCATGCCCGAGCTGGAGCAGCTCAGTACCGCCAGTCAAAAGAAACTGGCCGCCGACCTGGCCGCTGCACACCAAGCCCACGACGCATTCTTGAAGCAAAGCATGGACAACGCGCTGGAGCACATTCCCCGCCTGCTGCGTAGCACTGTTAAAAAAAATTCTGGGACTGTAAATCATGGACAGAAACACTGAACTACGCCGTTTGGCACAAGCACTGCACAAATCTGCCGATGAACTGGCCTACCTGGACAAACTGGATGCTTTGGCTTTACAAAAATTGCGAACCAATTTCCAGAACAGCCTGCTGAACAAGTTCGGTCCGGTATTCGAGCGGATTGCAGGCGCAGGCAAACTGGCACCCGACTCCATCAGTGCCACACTGTGTACCAAGGTGTTTGGCCCTGCCATCACTGCGAATATGTCGTACTTCACGCCCATGAGCAAGGCGATCAGCCTGTGCAAACTGTTTGATGCCGACTTCATGGCTGAAGTGGCACGCGAGCAGATTCCTGAGCGGGCAGTGGATATGCTCTCGGATCTGCCGGTTGAGCAATTGAAGAAAGTTGCTGCCAAACTGGTCGAGCATGGTGACTTTCATGTACTGGGCGGTTTTACGGATTACATTCCTGAGAAGAAAGCCATCGAGATCATGGAAGTGATCAAAGACCCGGCTGCCAACCTGCACATTTCGTTTTATGCACAACGCAAGGACCGCATTGCCAAGCTGGCCAACATGCTGAACGACGAAAAATTGATTGAACTGATTGCCGCTGCGTTTTCAGATGAAAACCTGTTGGTTGAAGTCGGTTTGATTACCGCCGAAATGGACGACAAAGCACAAGTTCGAATGGCCAAGCTCACCGACAAGGTGAACAAAGCCTATCGCAACCTGGCCAGGACCAAAGCAGATGAACTGGGTTATGCGGATCGAATGAAGGCCTATTTCGCGGCCTGAGACCCAAGATCTATAACAATTGTAAACGAGGCGATTAAACCACTGTAATCAGCAGATGATCGACTGATTGGCAAGACTACTCTGAGCGCAAAGTAATGAGCCTTGCCCACCATGTCCTCAAACAAAACATTTGCCAACTGTAGCAACAAGCAATCCTCACTTGGCTTGTTGCCTTGGCTAATTGGTGTGGCTCTCAGCGCTTGCGTGTTGAGTCTGGTGCTGTTCAATTCCATCCAACAGCAAAGTGAGGCTCAACGCGTCAAAGCAGAGGTGCGCTATACCCTGGACCACCACGCCAACAAACTCGACAAGATTGTGGGCAAGGCCAGTGCCAACTTGCACTCCATTGAGGTATTTGTACGGCAAACTCCAGAGCTGAACCAGACCAGTTTCGAGCGCTTCTCCACGCTACTTTCGGTCGAAAACCCCGCCATTCGTAGTCTGCAATACGCACCTGACGGAATACTCACATTCCTGACCAACCCCGCATTGAACCAGAGTGCGATTGGGTTGAATCTTTACAAAGCCCCCATGACTGCCCCTTATCTCGAAGAGGCAGCCTTGACCGGCAAAACCATCATGGAAGGGCCGCGTGAACTCGTTCAGGGCGGCAATGCCCTGATTCTTCGATACCCGGTTTATCGCCAACGCAACGCCGGCAGCAATCGCGACTTGATGGGCTTTGCTGCCGTATTGATCGATTTTGAGTACGTGAAGCAAACGGTGATCGAGCCCCTGGAACAGCAAGGGCTGATTGTACGTATTCAGCAAAAAAGCCCCATGCATGCTGATTGGGTGCCTATCCATGGCAATCCTGGTCTGCGGTTAATCGATCCCATTTCATCGACCGTTTTTTTTCCGTATGGCGAATGGGCCATTGAAGTTGTGCCCAAGCAAGGATGGAGCCCCGCTGTCGGCATTCATCCTTTTCTTGTGCTGCTTGCGGCGATTACCATGGCCGTCGTCATCTGGATGTCCGTCCATGAATACCGGTCACGCAAAGCGATGCACGCAGCCTACGAATTGGCAAAATCGGCCAACGAACTGAAAGACAAACTGATTGCCAACGTGTCGCATGAAATCCGGACACCGCTGACATCGATCAACAGCATTGCAATGATGCTGGATACCCCAGCCTATTCCACCGAGGTGCAGGATTTGGGCAAGGCAATCAAACAATCCAGCGAAGCAGTCAATGTGATTGTCAATGATCTTCTGGATCTTTCCAAAATTCGACAGGGATACTTTCGACTCAATCACAGCAGTTTCCAGCTCGCGACCCTGGTCGACAACACCGCAAACATGCTGCAACAGCAATGGCTTCAAAAACCTGGAGTGGAACCTATTCTTCTGGAGCCATCGCCCAGCCGAACTCACTATCTGGGTGACCGAGGCCGAATTGAACAGGTGATCCAGAATCTGATTTCCAACGCATTCAAGTTCACGATGTTCGGAAGCGTGAAAGTAAGAATTTATGTAGTCACCGAGAGCCGAGAACGCGACCAACTCATTGTCGAAGTCTCTGACACGGGCGTGGGTATTCCCCAAAACGACATTGAGCGGATTTTCGATGCGTTCTACCAGGTGGACTCCTCACTTCAGAAGCGCTACAACGGCGCCGGGCTTGGCCTCGCTATCTGCCGGCAAATCATCGAGGTAATGGGAGGAACGATACAGGTTCAAAGCAAACCCAATCTGGGCACTCAATTTGAATTTCGCGTACCGCTCGAACATGGCGAACAACAGCAGGATCAACGGGATTCTCAGAGCAGTCCAGGCAACCGGATATTGCTACATGTCGGGGACATGGCCTTGGAACCTCATCTTGCGACTTGCCTGGAGCCTGATTGGCAGGTCCGCTTTCTTCAACGTAACAGCAACAGCGACAAGATTTTGCCGAGACACGACAATGCCCGTGTATTGCTGGACATACCTGAACCGCTAAGTACGGACAAATTGGACTGGCTGGACCAGTTTCTGGACACGCAACAGCATTTGACCCAACACATGGTGTGGCTTGGCAAGGATTTGCCTGCAGTTGCGGAAAAGCACCACATTCGTCTGCTCATGAAACCTCTGACACGGCAACGCTTAAGCCGTGCCTATGAACAGGACCACAGGGAACGACTTTCTTCAGTTGAATCAGCAGGCCTTGACCCCATGCACTTGCTGCTGGCTGAAGACAATTCACTGAATGCCAAGGTATTCAAAAAGTTACTGGAGAATCGGGGCATTTCGGTGACCTGTGTCAGTAACGGGGCGGATGCCCTGGCCCTGCTCACCCGTGGAAGTGCCAGGTTTGATGCCGTGCTCATGGATCTGCAGATGCCCGTCATGGACGGCCTGGAGGCAACCCGACTAATCCGCCGACACCCGGAGCTGCAAGGGCTGCCAGTGTATGCGGTCTCTGGCCATGTCAGCAACAGCATGAAAGAGGAATGTCTACACATTGGTTTCACGAACTTCATCACCAAGCCATTTGATCCAGACGTGTTGATCGACGACATTCGCGCCCGACTCCAACAACAATCAGATTCACCAGATTGAGATACGCGTGATGAAACAATTATCCGGAAACTGGATGTATGCAGCTGTGCTGTGTTTGCTTGGCACGGGCCTGAGCCTCGCGATCGGAATCACACTGCAAAACAAGGCCATCGAACACCAGCGCCTTGCATTTGAACACCTGCTGGACAGGCGCACCGACGAACTCCAGCAAACCGTGGATGAGTACAAGTTGAGCCTTTTGAATACAGCGACTTTCATCTCGGCATTTGGTTTGCAAGAACTGACTCCATCGCGATTTCGCGACTATGTTGCAGGCCTGAATTTGGGAGAGAATTTTCCGGGCGCACTTGGTCTGGGTTTTGCGCGAAAGGTCCCCTTGAAAGAGGAGTCCAGATTTCTTCAGGAAATGAACGCACTAGGACTGAAAGATTTTCAAATCCGGTTGATCAGTCCCTCTTCACAGGACCGCTTCGTGATGCAGTACATCGAACCCGCCAAGGAAAATGACTCTGCGCAGGGTCTCGATTTGGGCTCCGAAAAAATTCGTCGCGAGAACTGCCTGAGCTCCTTTTCAAGAGCAGGATTGGCTGTCTCAAAACCCATCACCATGATTCAGAACGCCGATGTCGGACGCATGGGATTCACGATGCTGATGCCAGTGTTCGACAAACCAGTACCCTCCGGTGATCTAGGTATTCGCTATGAGGAATTGCTGGGTTGGGTGTCTTTTCCAGTTTCAATTGATCGCTTTCTGAAACCCTGGATCGCTCAGGAGCCGGGATTGCAGGTGAGGATTTTCATTCTTGAAGAGGCCAACAAGCCAATCCTTTTCTTTGACAATGTTGAACCCAAAAATGTCACCCTGTTTCCGCACCTGGCGACAACACGCGACGTACAACTTGGCAACCGCAGTTGGCGACTGGAGTATTGGCCTAGCGAACCGAGCAGTGGGAGTGAGTACAACCCGATTTATCTGGCCTGGATGATATTTGGTATTGCATTGAGCGTTTTTGCCGCATTCAGGCTGAAAAAAGCGATGGACACCCGCGATTCACTCAATTTGCATGAACAGATGGTCAACAACGCCTCAGAGGCGCTCATTGCCGAAGATTCACAGGGAAGGATTCAGCTTTGGAACCGGGCTGCAGAAGAGCTGTTCGGACTGGACCGGGCTAGCGTTCTCAATGATCAAGAGCACAACCTGACAGTGCCCGAAGAACTTCAATCCTCCGAAAAACGACTTCATCAACGTGCAGCTCAGGGAGAGTCGTTAAAAAACATCCAGACAGTACGAACGAATGACTCGGCCCAACGGATTCACCTGCGGATGAATTTGTCCCCGGTCTACGGCCACGACAGGAAATTGATCGGGTACACCAAATCATACCGAGATGAGACCGAGGCCCGCATGCTCTGGAAAGACATGCATTCATTGGAAGAACTGATTGCCCACGCCCCCGATGGAGTCATTACCCTCGATGAATCGCGCAGGATAAAACTGGCCAACCCGGCGGCCCTGTTGTTGTTACAAGGAGCGAACCTTAAATCCACGCTCAACGGACAAAAAATGACTGACCTGCTGGCACCTGAAGTGTTGACCGAGTTTGAACAGGAAGTGCTGAACCCCCTGTACCGAAACAGAAAGGTGGAAGTATTGTTCAACTGGCCAGTGCCTGGGCACATGGAGCAAACCCCCTTGCTTTTCAGGGGATTCGTGTTGAACTATCCGGATCTGGGTGAATCAGTTTGGACTCTTCGCTTTGAAAAAAGAAACAGGTCGTACACAATTGACAACTAATTTTATTCATTTAAATCAATATTATACGATTATAGAAAGATAACTCTAACTTCACATATTGATTTTTAGTGCACAACTGTACACAATATAAACCATGCAAACACAACACAGTTTGCAGGGTTAAAGCGAAAGCCCTGATTTCGCATCCAAAGTAAAAGGGATACCAAAATGAAAAACTTTATCGACTCCGTAGTTCGCACACCTGGCATGTTGTTTATGGCGATGTTGACCACTGGCTTCACAATCAACGCTGGTGTTCAGTACCTCAACGGCACCAACCTTGAGGGCCCGAATTTGTTGGCTGCTGGTTGCTTGGTGGTTGGTCAGGTTGCCTTGGCCGTGGTTCACCAGTTGCGCCGCTGCGCTCAGGACAACAAACTGACTTTGCAATAATGAGTTTGGTGATGACGCGGCAAGGGTTTTTGCTTGAAAGCACAGCAAACAACCCTGCCGCCCTCGCCACAATCTAGATCCCCTGACAATTCCCCTCCCCGCGCTGTCACAATCCAGTCTTAAATCTGTCAAACGCAGGCAACACTGCCGCAACACACTGCTCGCATTGATCACTCATCAAAGCAAAGCACATGCGCGTCTCTATCATTGGCAGTGGATATGTTGGTTTGGTTACAGCCGCCTGTTTGGCTGAAGTGGGCAACAAAATTTTGTGTTGCGACATCGACGCCGCCAAGATCACTCAGCTTCAGAATGGGCAAAGCCCGATTTACGAACCTGGTCTGGATGAATTGCTCGAACGCAACATTCGCGAGCAACGCCTGGATTTCACCACCCGAATTGAAGACGCGGTAAACCACGCCGAACTGATTTTTATTTGCGTGGGCACGCCGCCTCGGGAGGATGGCAGCGCTGATTTGCGCCATGTGGTTAAAGTAGCCCAGCAAATTGCCACACACATGAACGGCTTTAAGGTCATCATCAACAAATCGACTGTGCCTGTGGGTACCGGCGAGCGAGTGGCCGATGAAGTGCGCCGCATGCTGGTGCAACGCAATGCCCTGCATGCCTTCACAGTGGTATCGAACCCTGAATTTTTGAAAGAAGGTGCAGCGATTGACGATTTTCTGCGCCCGGACCGCATCGTGCTGGGCACCGACAACACACCTGCAGGTCAGCGCGCCCTGCGAATGATGAAGTCGCTGTACGCCCCATTTCAGCGCCACCATGAGCGACTGATGTGCATGGATGTTCGCTCTGCTGAATTGACCAAATACGCCGCCAACGCCATGCTGGCTACCCGCATCAGCTTCATGAACGAGCTGGCCAACCTTGCTGAAAAAATCGGTGCTGACATTGAACAGGTGCGCGCGGGCATTGGCTCGGATCCCCGCATTGGTTTTTCCTTTTTGTACGCAGGTTGTGGTTACGGTGGGTCCTGCTTCCCCAAGGATGTCCGCGCACTGATCCAGACAGGCGAGGAAGCGGGCGAGAACCTGTCCATTTTGCGGGCTGTCCACCACAGCAACCAGCGTCAAAAACGTGTGCTGGTTGAGAAAATCATTCAGCGCTTCGGCGAAGACCTCAGCGACATGACCTTTGCCATGTGGGGGCTGGCCTTCAAGCCGGAAACCGATGACATGCGTGAGGCCAGCAGCCGCACCATTGCCGCGGAACTGGTACTTCGGGGTGCCAAAGTTCAGGCCTTTGACCCGGTGGCCAACGAAACTGCGCGCCGCGCCATGGAAGAAGACTTGGCCGCATTCCGGCAAGACGGCCCCTTACTGGGCGAATTCGAAATTGCTAAAACCCAAGAAGAAACCTTGTTCAATGCAGATGCCTTGATTGTGTGTACCGAATGGCGCATGTTCAAAAGCCCAGACTTCTTGATGTTGAGCCGCACACTGCGCCAAAAGGCCGTGTTCGACGGCCGAAACCTGTATGACCCGGCACTGCTGGCGGATTATGGCTTGATTTACGAAGGAATTGGCCGCAGGGCCGAACCGGCGGATCAGGGTATGTCCGTGGAACAAATGCGCTTGGCGTCTTAAAATTTGGCGTCTTTGCCTTTATCATTGCGCAAGAGATAGAACACACCATCATCCACCCAGGACGAGCGCAATGATCAAGGTAGCCATCAGCGGCACGGGACTTTTCGTGCCCAGCCAAACCATCACCAACGATGAATTGGTGGAGTCATTCAATGCCTACGTGGCGAAGTTCAACGAAGAGCATGCGGCTGAAATTGCCAGCGGAGAACTTCAGCCACTTCAGCCTTCCAACTCGGCCTTCATTGAGAGCGCATCCGGGATCAAGCAACGCTATGTGATGGAGAAGGAAGGCATTCTGAACCCGGATCGCCTGCACCCTTATTTCAAGGAACGACCAAATTCTGAACTGTCGATGATGGCAGAAATTGCCGTGGACGCTGGCCGCAAAGCGATGGACGACGCAGGGCTTACCGCCGCTGACATTGACGCCGTGATTTGTTCAGCTTCGAACATGCAACGCGCCTACCCGGCCATGGCCATTGAAATCCAGGAAGCCTTGGGCATCGAAGGTTTCGGCTACGACATGAATGTGGCCTGTTCTTCTGCCACTTTCGGGATTGAGCAGGCGGTGAACGCAGTGCGCAGCGGCACAGCCCGTGCGGTGTTGATGGTGAACCCTGAAATTACCTCGGGCCACCAGGCTTGGCTGGATCGCGACTGTCACTTTATCTTTGGTGATGTGTGCACCGCTGTAATCGTGCAGCGCCTTGAGGATGCCAAACCGGGCAGTTGGGAAGTACTGGGCACCAAATTGGCCACCAAATTCTCGAACAACATTCGCAACAACTTTGGTTTTCTGAACCGCTCGGAAGACGCTAATCCGAATGCGCGTGACAAGCTGTTCATTCAGGAAGGCCGCAAAGTGTTCAAGGAAGTCTGCCCCATGGCTGCCGAGCACATGAGCACCCATTTGCAAAGTCTGGGTTTGAGTTCGGCCACTGATGTGCGCCGCTATTGGCTGCACCAGGCCAACCTGGCCATGAACCAGTTGATTGCCAAAAAACTGCTGGGCAGCAGTGAATTCACGGCCGACAAAGCACCTGTCATTCTCGATGAATTCGCCAATACCGCCTCGGCGGGTTCTGTGATCGCGTTTCACCGCCACAAAGATGACTTGGGCAGCGGCGATGTGGGCGTGATCTGCTCCTTCGGCGCGGGTTATTCAATTGGCAGCGTGGTGGTTCGGAAGACCTGAACGCTGCATGCCCTGGCCCATGCGCGGCCAAGCTTCGGTGTGGGTGCCCACATCACCTTGCCTAAGCAAGGCTTCAGATCCGGCTTGATGCCTCTGGCTTGGGGCATGCGAAACGCGTAAGCGTCTTCGCATCGACTCCTTTCGGAGTCGCCCCGCGCTGCGAGGCCGCCGGGAAGCCTTGCAAAGCCGGCAAGGCGGTGAAGCACCCAAACCTTGCTTTACGCCACGCTTGTGCGCCGCGCTGCAAGTCACCTGCCTATTTGCGAAGCTAGCTCAGGTTGCAATGCCCTCGCTGCGCCGATCAAGAAAACCTGCCCGTTTGAATTCACCCGCCACGGTCGGCCGAGGGCCGACACCGAGACTCGGCCCGCCCTTTTGCCGAGCGAGGTGAGTCAGGGTGAATATCAAAAAGGGAAAATCAGGTTTTCTGGCGAGAGAGGGTATGCACCTGAGATAGCGTAGCGACTGCAAGCAGACTCTCGCCAGCGCAACAAACTGTTCAAGCGCCGTATGTCTTGTCCAGATACCGCAAAATGTCGTTGGACTCGTACATCGCCACACCCGTATTCGGATCGATCAGATAAGGTACCTGCACCTTGCCAGTATTCTCCGACAACCAAGCCCGGTTGCGCGTGGTGCCTTGTGGCGCCTTAAACAGCTTGTCGCGGAAAACCGGCGGGCCCATGTCCGTCATGGCGCCCTTGGGCGTGTTCTTCAGCAGATATGGAATTTCCAGTTCGCACAAACGCGCGCGTACAGGCTTGGAGTATGGGCTACTCTCAAAGCTGTAAAGCACCAAGGGTTCAGCAGGTGCTTTTGATGGTCGGGCTTTCATGCCCTGAAACCCGCCGATCCGGTACTGGAAGGTGCTGGCCAAAGCCGAAGTCCCCACCGCCACTTTGCGTCCAAAGCCCTGCTGGCTTTTCAATTTGCTCTCGTAGGTTTTGGCCAGGTAATCGATGATGTCGGCTGATTCATTCATGACCACGCCGGTGTTGTCATCCACCAGCATTGGAAACTTGGTGCCGGGCAACAATTGGCGAGCCTCGTCGCGAAAACGCTTGCCACCTGCGGGGCAAGGCAAAATCATCACATCCAGGTCCATTTCGCAAAGCGCTTCCCGCACCAACCGGCAAAACGGACTGATTTCGATGTCGTACAGTTTCAATGGCTTTTCGGGCGTTTTTCGGGCTCGGGCAGTGATGCCGGTGCCGCGCCAGCCGCGTGCTGTGCCTGCCAGTAAGTTGAAAATTGCGTCGATGTTGGTGTTCATGGCTTGCCTCTGTCCTGTAATTATTCGAAATTGTCGTTATTTTGTGCGCGAACGTGTCCGCAGTGTAGACGAATCCCCCTAGCCCGCCGCATTGCTTGTTACTATTTTTTTCAAACACACCCGCACCGGAGAAGAAACTTGAAAAAACTGCTGCTGATCAACGGTCCCAACCTGAACCTGTTGGGCACGCGCGAGCCCGGCATCTATGGACACATGACCCTGGCTGACATTGAAAAAGCCTTGAAGAACATTGCCTTCACCGATGGTTTCGAGTTGATGACCTTTCAAAGCAACCATGAGGGTGCATTGATTGACCGTATTCACAAGGCAAAAACCGAAGATGTCTCAGGCATTGTGATCAACCCGGCCGGTTATACCCACACCAGCGTCGCGCTGCGCGACGCACTGGCCGGCGTGGCCATTCCGTTTATTGAAGTGCACCTGTCCAACATCTACAAACGCGAGAGCTTTCGACACAACAGCTATTTTTCAGACTTGGCTGAAGGTGTCATTTGCGGGCTGGGCTGGCAAGGGTATGTGTACGCCTTGCGGCAACTGGCCTCGAAATAAGGAAAGCGGGGGCATGGTGATTTTCGGTTCAATTTTGTAAAGATCAGTTAACAGCTGAACAAACAGCCCAAGACTGTGGTCTGATGGGCACTAAACAAGAAAAACGACACCATGAAGCACCACCTCAAACCCCTGCTGCCCCTTGCCTTGGCTCTGTCGCTGGGGGCCTGCGCCACTGTTGAGTCCAGAAAACCAGAAATTGACAACCGGTTTGAAAATGCAACGTTCAAACCCTTGGTCAGCCCGGATGCAGTGCAGGCCCCAGCTGACTGGTGGAAGGGTTTTGCAAGCGAACAACTCAACACACTGATGCAGCAGGCACAGGCCGACAACCTGAGCCTTGAGGCCACTGAAGCGCGGTTGCGTGCAGCTCAAGCCAGCCTGGACGGAGCACAAGCCAGTTTTTTCCCTTCGCTCACATTGAATGCAGGCCGACAGGAAAACACTGTGAAAGGCACCAGCATACAAGGGCAGGCGACCAACAATCGCGGGTTGTTTACCTCGGCCTCTTTTGTAGCAAGCTATGAAATTGATCTGTGGTCGCGGGTTCGCAACTCGGCCAAAGCCTCTGAATTGCAACTTCAGGCCACGCGCTATGAACTGGATGCCGCCCGCATCAGCATCGCCGGCCAGTTGGCCTCCACTTGGGCTCAATGGGTGGCTGCCGATCAGACTGTGCGGCTGTTCGAAACAGAGCTGGGGAGTTTTCAGACCAATTTAAAATTGGTTGAATTGCGATTCCGTCAGGGCGGTGCGGTGGCCTCTGACGTGTTCCAACAAAGACAACTGGTTGAATCGGCCCAAGGTAACCTGGCTCAAGCCCTGTCCAATCGCGATGTCTTGCTCAACAGCCTGGCGCTGTTGGTAGGCCAACCCCCCAACAAAATCAGCCTGAATCGTGAGAGCCTACCCGCTCTCCCCCCTTTGCCTGCAACAGGTTTTCCTGCTGAATTATTGAATCGACGCCCCGATGTGCAACAGGCTTGGTCGCAGGTGCTGGCCACCGACCGCAGTGTGGCTGCCGCCATCGCCAACCGCTTCCCGCAACTCAGCTTGCGGGCAAGTTTTAGCGATCAAACCCCGAACTCCGATTCGCTGTTTGACAACTGGGTGCGCAATTTGAGCGTCAATCTGGTCGCACCACTGTTCGACGGGGGCGCACGCTCCGCGGAAGTTGAACGCCAACGCGCATTGCTTGACCAAGCCGTGGCGCAATACCAGGACGCTGCAATCAATGCACTGGCCGATGTAGACAATGCACTGATTCAGGAAACCCGGCAACGCGAGGCCGTGGACAGTTTTCAGAGGCAACTCGAACTGGCTGAACTCAGTTTGAAGCGGCTGTTCGCAGGCTATCGCAACGGCACGGTCGACTACCTGGCAATTCTGGATGCACAACAAAGCACCAGCCAGTTAAGGCGCAACCTGGTGAACGCACAACAACAACTGGTGGGCTTTCGGATTGCCCTTTACAGGGCGCTGTCCGGCAGCATTCCCCAATCTACAGCAGCAGAGCAGTCATGAGCGATCAATCTTTTTTCAAGCGCAAGTGGGTACAAATTGGCCTGGCCGTTGGGGTCGTTGCCATAGGTGTTGTTGGGTCTGAATTGCTGGTGGCCACGGCACCCACTGCCAGCCGCAAACCGCCGGAAAAAGTTGCACGGTTGGTAACCACCGAAGCCGTAAAAGCCGGAGACTACACAGTCAGCTTGCTGGGCTATGGCGTGGTTGAACCCGAACAACAAATTACTTTGCAGGCACGGGTGAGCGGCACTGTTCAAAGCATTGGTCCGAAGTTTGTACCGGGTGCATCCTTCAAAAAGGGCGATGTGTTGGTACAGCTGGACAACACCGACTACCGAATTGAATTACAAACAGCGCAAGCCGCACTTGCACAGGCACAATCCACGCTCACCTCCGAGCTGGGTAACCAGGTTGTGGCGCAATCCGACTTCGAATTACTGGGTTTGAATGTGGATGAACGTGAACGTGCGCTGATTTTGCGCAAACCACAACTGGAAGCTGCCAAGGCCACTGTGCAGTCTGCGCAGGCCGGTGTTGAGCGCGCCAAGGTGAACCTGGAGCGTACCATTTTGCGGGCACCTTTCGACGGTGTGGTGGTGAGTCGTGAAGCAAGTGTGGGCGCGCAAGTCAGCGCCTCCACCGCACTTGGCGTGTTGGCCAGCAGCGAGGCCTACTGGATCAGTGTGGCCGTGCCGCAAGCTGATTTGAAATGGATCAAGTTCCCTGAAGACAAACAGGCGGGCTCAACCGTGTGCGTTAGCGATGCAAGCAGCCGAGAGGACGGTTGCCACAAGGGTACGGTGCTGAACCTGCAAACCAGCGTGCAAGACAACGGACGGCAAGCGCAAGTATTGGTCGAAGTGCCCCGCAGTCAAAACAAGAGCAACGACAAGAACCTGCAGCCACTGTTGCTGGCCCAGTATGTGAAAGTTCGCTTTGATGGTATTGAACTGAAAAATGTGTTCAAACTTGCGCCCTCCTCCGTGCATGACAACACCGTGTGGGTCAACGATGGCGGTGAACTTGATATTCGGTCCGTCAATATCGCCTTCCGTTCCGCCGAGTATGTGTTGATTGATCGTGGCTTGAACAATGGCGAGAATATTGTGACTTCCAACCTGGGGTCACCGGTGAACCGCATGGCCATTCGGACGAACGAGACACCTGCGGCGGTCAAACCATGAATGCTGCAAGCCGACGCCGGGTAGACCGCTCAGGCCCACTGGCCTGGATGACCAAGAATACCGTGGCCGCCAACATCCTGATGTGGGTGTGCCTGATCGGAGGTGTGTTCGGATTCATGAACATGACCAAAGAAGTGTTCCCCGAATTCGAGCTGGATTTGGTCACGGTGTCTGTGGCCTACCCGGGCGCAAGTCCCGAAGATGTTGAACAAGGCATAGTGTTGGCCATTGAGGAAGCGATTTCTGCCATTGAGGGAATTGTGGAAGTCAATTCCACAGCCAATGAGGGCGTGGCCAGCGTGGTCATTGAAATTGATGAATCGGAAGATGCGCAGGCTGTTTACGACAGGATCAAGCAAGAGGTCGATCGAATCACCACCTTCCCCGGTGATGCCGAAGTACCGAATGTGTCGCTGACTGCGCGTAAACGTGGGGTGGTTACACTGGTGGTGCACGGCGATACCGATGAATTGTCCCTGCGCAATCTGGCTGAAGAAGTACGCGACGGCTTGCTGCAAAACCCTGGTATCACACAAGTTGATTTGACTGAAACACGCGAACAGGAAATTCACGTTGAAGTACCAGAATCACGACTGAACGCCTATGGGCTCACGCTGCAAGGTATTGCTGACAATATTCGGGCCAATGTGATTGAAGTATCCGGCGGAAGTATTTCAACCCAAAGCGGTGAAATATTGCTGCGTGTTTCTGAGCGGCGTGATTTCGCCAATGAATTTGCGGCGCTGCCGATTGTCTCGCCCGTCAGCGGCACTCCCTTGAAGCTGGGTGACATTGCCACAGTGCGCGATGGTTTTCAGGACATCGACAAATACGCCACATTCAACGGCAAGCCATCGATAGAAATTTCGGTATCGCGCATTGGAGATCAAACCCCGATTGGAATTTCCGAGGCCACGCAGGAGGCGCTGGAGCGCATTCGCCCCTTGATGCCTGAAGGCATCGAAATTTCGGTGGTCAGTGATCGTTCTGACACCTACAAACAGCGACAGGAATTGCTGGCCAAGAACGCGGTGATGGGCTTGATACTCGTGATGGTGCTGCTGACCATTTTCCTGGACTGGAAGCTGGCCTTCTGGATCAGCTTGGGCATTCCAATTGCCTTTCTGGGCGCCATGTTGTTCCTGCCGCTGTTCGGGGTCACTTTCAACATGATTTCCATGTTCGCTTTCATCATTGCACTGGGTATCGTGGTGGACGATGCAATTGTTGCCGGCGAGAACATTTATGAATACCGACAACAAGGCATGAGCATGCTGGATGCATCCATTCAGGGTGCGCGCGATGTGGCCGTGCCGGTGACTTTCAGCATTCTGACCAATATCGCAGCATTCGCACCGTTGCTGTTTGTACCGGGCTTTCTCGGGAAAATTTGGGGTGTCATTCCACTGGTGGTGTGTACGGTGTTTGTGGTGTCGCTGATGGAGGCAATTTTCATCTTGCCAGCCCACTTGGCGCACAGCAAAGAAAGCAAGGGAAAATTCCACAACTGGCAACAAAAGTTCTCCAAGGGATTCAGCCAGTTTATTGAACGCCGCTACACCCCGATCGTCCAGAAATGTGTGGAATACCGATACCTGTCCATGGGCGTTGGCATTGCCTTGATGGTGCTGGTGATCAGTTGGCCGGTCAGTGGCCGAATGGGCTTCGAACTGTTTCCACAAGTGGAAGCGGATCAGTCTGAAGTGCGGGCGCAATTGCCGCTGGGCAGCACCAATGAACAAGTGAACCTGGTGCGCGATCGAATTGTCGCCAGCGCTTTGAAAACCGTGGAGGCCACGGGTGGCGAACAACAGAGCACCGGCATTTATGCCAGTGTGAATGAAAACAACATCACCGTTCGAACTTACCTCACGCCGCCGGGCGTACGCCCAGTGCCCACTGCAGAATTCACCGACCAATGGCGTCTCGACGTTGGCAATATTCCCGGTGTCGAAACCATTCGCTTCGCAGCCGATTCGGGTGGCCCCGGCAGTGGCCCTGCTTTCACGGTGCAATTAAGCCACCGCAATGTAGACACCCTGCGCCAGGCCAGCGAAGCACTGGCGCGTGAACTGGCCAACTACCCCATGGTGTCCGAAATTGATGATGGATTTCAGAATGGCAAGGAACAGTTCAGCTTTACTTTGAAAGAGGAAGCGCGCCGCTTGGGACTGAGTTCAAACGACATTGGTCGACAGGTTCGCGCTGCTTTTTTGGGGCTGAAGCCCTGCGCCAACAACGTGGCCGCAACGAAGTCAAGGTGCTGGTGATGCGCCCTGAAACAGAACGTTCAGCTCAAACCGATGTGCGAGACCTCTTGATTCGCACACCA
>NZ_LUJK01000013.1 GCF_001601825.1 Limnobacter sp. CACIAM 66H1
TGCCTTGGAAGATGCAAAAGCCTACGCTGCCTGGGCTGGTGGGCGATTGCCTTTGGAGGCCGAATGGGAGTTTGCTGCACGCGGGGGTGCGCACAACACCCAATTCGCTTGGGGCGAGGAATTTGCGCCAGATGGCCAGCGCATGGCTCATGTTTGGCAAGGCGCGTTTCCCTGGTATTACGCTCCCGGTGGTACACCCGCTACAGCAGCGGTTGGGCAATTTGCAGCCAATGGGTATGGTTTGCACGACATGATCGGCAATGTGTGGGAATGGACTTCCTCGCCGTTTAAGCAACCCTCCAGTTGCTGCTCTTGCAGCCCACAGCAAGACTCCAATACCCTGTTTGCCCTGAAAGGCGGCTCCTACCTGTGCGCTGCAGAATATTGTCTGCGTTACCGGCCAGCTGCGCGCATCGGGGTTGCGGGGGCCAGCAGCACCTCTCACATCGGTTTTCGTTGCGTTTACGACGCCTCACCCAAGTAAGCGGGGAATCTTTTTCGATCACCACAGTCCATTCAATTCAATAACAAAAAACTGGAGCTGTGAGTGAACTCGAAAAGTCTGATTGATCAACTGTTGAAGGCCGGTACGGGCATGTTGCAAAGCGGCAGTAATGCTGCCAGCGGCATGCAGATGAAAGACGTGTTGGTGGGGGCTGGCGGCGGTGCAGCGGCCACGGCGGCTTTGGGCATGTTGTTGGGCAACAAGCGCCACAAAAAAATGGCTGGCAAGGTGATTACCTACGGTGGTTTGGCGGCTTTGGGCCTGTTAGCCTACAAAGCTTATGGCAATTGGCAACAGCAACAGGGCAACATCGCAGCCACGCGCGACCCGCAAACCGTTGACCGTTTGCCAGAACCACAAGTAGAGCAGCACAGCCAGGCCATTTTGCGAGCACTGATTGGTGCGGCCAAGGCAGATGGTCACATTGACGCCAAGGAACGCCAGTTGATTGATGGTGAAATTGCGAAGCTGACCAGCGACCCTCAACTGCAGCGCTGGTTCGATCAAGAGATGAACAAGCCGCTGGATCCACTGGAAATAGCGAGTTATGCCACCACGCCGGAATTGGCTGCCGAAATGTTCCTGGCCAGTGTGTTAATGGTAGATGAGGAAAGTTTTATGGAGCGTAGCTATTTGCAGGAACTCGCCAAGCAGTTGAGGCTAGACCCGGCGCTCGAGGTGGAGTTGCGGGCCCAGGTGGAGCAGGCGAAAAAAACGGTCGCATAAAGCGACCGTTTCAAGTTACTGCCTCAAGGGTGTTTTTATCAACACTTAAAACTTTTGAATCAAGCTGAAGGATACGAAATCAGCATCGAGGTCTGCGATACCTTTGAACTCACCGCCAGACACTTCACGAGGAGTAACTTGGTCGTTGTTGCCGACTACACTGGCGTCCACATCGATAATGCCATAAGCCACCGAAACGGTGGTGTCGCGGCTTGGGGTAAAGCTTGCGCCTACGCCGTAGAAGCGGCGATCGTTGTCCGGCAAAATCGGAATGCGCAGGTCGTCGCCCACCACACCGTTCTCCATGCCGTAGCCTGCATGTAGGGTCAAGCGTTTGTAGGCCTTGTAGTTCAAGCCAATACGATAGGCATGCGCTACTTTGAAGTTTTGCGGCACATCTTCAATCAAGCGACCGTTGCTGACCCGCTCATAGCGCAGGAAAGTTTCGGTGTAATCCTGATAGGTGTAGGTCGCCATCAGGTCAAGCCTCGGGCTGTAGTGATGAAACAGCGAGATACGGAACTCGTCCGGGAAAATCACGCTTTGTCGGGCTTGTTGTTGCGGTTCAAGATCGCCTGCTGCCTGTGGGCCGTTAATGCCCAGAATTGGGCCGGCCGTTGTAACCAAACCGCCATTAAGAAACTCTCTAAACGCCGCAGTGTCGGCATTTTCATTGATGGTCAATTCGCCTTGGTTGCCGTTAAATCGGGTTTTTGGGCGGTAGGATGCGCCAATTCGAGTGCGATCAGTCGGTTCCCACAGCAAGCCTGCCTGCGCATTGAAAGCCCATCCGAAAATCCGTAACTTGGCATCTGTTTCACCCGGAACGGGTGGAGCGAGTTCAGCTGCTGCTGCGGTATCAAGAGCGGCCAGTGTTCCGGGTGGGCCCAGCTTGCTCACCGCATCGCGGAAGTTCACACGCAGTTTGATGGATTGAAAGTAGCGTTCATAAGAGCCGTTCATACCCACGGAGAGGGTTGGCGTCAGCTTGTAACCAAAACCCAGGTTCAAGCGCGTTACCTTCAAATCACTTTCACGACCCGAGCCGCGACCTGGGTAGTCCTCACGGTACCGTGTCAACAAACCGTGTGATCCGGAAGCACTGAAACCCACCACCAGTTTTGGGTTGACTGGAATGGCCACAAACAGGCCCGGAATAAACAGGGCTGAGTCATAGCCGTCTTTTCTGGAAAAAAACTCGCCATTGGAGCCTTGCCGCCCATCATCAGTGGGCGGACCGTCGTTGTCTTGGGTCGACGTGTAATCGTTGTCGAAGGTGGCAATACTGGCCACGTTCAACACCTCAATCCGCTTGAATCGGGTCAAAGCGGCAGGGTTAAAGAAAATTACCGACGCATCCGAAGCCTCAGCGGCTTGACCGGCACCCGCCGTGGCAATGCCCATGGTGCTTTGATTGTCGTTGGCAGTACCACCAGCAAAAGCCTGCTGGCTAAGTGAAAAGGCCGTGACTGAAAACGCCACGACACAGGCTCTCCGAAGAGAACTTTGCTGCAAAAACACCATTGGTCTGTCTCCTGCCTCCGACGCGGCGGGTCGCGGTGCGCCCTCCTTTGAGTGTCGTGAGTTGTGTGCTGGTTGTTTTTAAAATTTTTAACGGGGTATTTCCGAGAAATAGTACCTCAGGAAACACCCTATGTTTACAGCGATTAACATTGATACTGACGGAAATGTAACCCAGATTCAATCAATCGTTCAAATTTTTTTTATCAAACCAGCGAGAGCCGTTCTTTCCACAACTTCATAGGCGCATCCATATTGGTTTGCATGGGATGAAAGCCTGGTTTGTAAAATTTCAACAAGTCCGGAATCATTTTGCGGAATACGCCTTTGCGGCCGAAATACAGGTCGGTGAATTTCATCCATGATTTAAGGTTGTACAGCTCACCGTCCTGTTTCATGCAACTCAACATGGCGGCCAGCACCACCGGGCCAATGCCAATCGATACGATTGTCATTGCAATTGCGCGTTGTGAGTACGAGCCGCCAATGGCCAAATGCGTATCGAAAGCCACCGCTCTGTGCTCGCTTTCTTCCATGGCATGCCAATAAATCAAATTCTTGATGGTTGGGTCGATGATCATGTTGTGAAACTCTTCACTTTTCATGATGTGTTCAGCGATCACGGCCGTGTAATGCTCAACCGCTGCGGTACCCGCCAGGCGTGCCTTGACGGACAGCAGTTTGTTCAGCTTCCTGCGCGCCCAGCGAGTGCGTGCATCCCAAACATTCAGGTTGATGCCCTGGCGTTTCAATTCTGCATTGGCTTGAAGATGCTCTTTGCCATGCATGGCTTCCTGCCCAATAAATGCGCTGATTTCCCGCAATAGGGCTTCATCTTTCACCCATTTTTTTGCATCTCGCACAGAATCTACAAAAAATTGTTCGCCTTCGGGAAAGTAGGCCTGAAACGCCGTCCAGACGTGGCTGCTGGCAGGGTCATTGTTGACAAAATGGCGATTGATATTCGAAAAATCAAAATCCATTCGACGAACCGGAAAGCTGGAACCTTTCTGGTGAATTGAAACGGGTGTGCGCATGACAGCCTCCACAGACTCATTTACATCATTACCATCAATGACGTTGACAGTATCTGATGTAATATTACAGATGTGGAATTAAAAGTAAAGCGATGTAATGAAGTGCTTTTCTAGATCACTTCTTCGTCTTTCAAAATTCGCAGTTGCAATTCACGCCACACCCGCGTGCCAGTCTCGTCAAAGCGCAGCACGCTTTCAAAGAATTGTTGCCGTGCAGCAGCATTGATCCACTCGGCAGGTAACAGTGGATCGCGGCGTACTTCATAAATGGCTTGACTACCCACCAGGTAGGCGTCTCGGGCCGCTTTCTCCAGTTTCATGCGGGAATAGCCCTGCATCCAGTCATTCAACTTTTTGGTGTGACTTAAATACAGTTTTTCGAGCTTTCGGATATCCCATAATTTTTGAATCGAGACGATTTGAGAAGGGGTGGCGGGTTTCATTTCAAAAGCAAGAATGTTTTTCTCGACTCCCTGAGCCAGCAGTTTTTCCTGCAGGCCAGCAAGGCCCAGATTCAGGTTCGCCGGCCGCAAGAAAAGGCCTTGCTCAAACTCCCGAAAGCCCTGCAGTGCAAGTGCCTTCTCGCGAAGTTGCAACTGTTTGCGATTGCTGCGACCAAGATGGGCTGTAAATACCGCGTAAAAACTTCCATTCCAGTCGCAGGTCGCTGTAAGCCTGTTACTCCACCCTTGAATGTCTTGACCCGTGAAGGCAGCCTGCTTACCCAGGGTGTAAACGCCCCGGCCTGCCGATTTCAATTGCCCTTCAGCAACCAAGCGGGCCATTGCCACCCTTGCACTGTTTTCGGAGACGCCAAACAGGCTGCAAGCCAGCACAATGTGAGCGGCCTTCACTTGACGACCCTTGCCAGCCAACATCAGGCCGAGAATTAATTGTTTTGGGGAAGCGTTTGTTTTCACGGGAGTTTTTAATAAATTGGAGGTAATAGTCTAACTTGTTGCAGGGCAGGGTGGTGGGGGCACCCTGCTGCCTGCTGCAAATTCGATATATTGAAGAAAATAACAAAAACAGCGTAAATTGCATTGCGCTGTAACATTCGGAGACCCTGCAACCATGAACCCGATTCAGTTTGTGGCCGAGAAGGCTGTTCGTGCAACGCTGCGCAGCACTTTCAAAGCACCCGGTAAACTTCCAATTCCGCTCAGTTGGCTGGCGGCTACCATGAACGCTGGGGCACCACTGTTCAAGGTTCGACCCGATGCCAGGGTCGAGTATCTTGAATTGGGCACCTGCATGTGTGCGCTCGTTCGCCCAGCAGATTCGCACACCGGCCAGGTGTTATTGCACATGCATGGCGGAGCGTTTTTTGCCGGTTCGCTTGAAACGCATTTACCCCTGGCCAGTGAACTTGCTGTGCGTTGCAATGCCCGGGTGTTCCTGGTTGATTACCGGTTGGCACCGCAGGATCCTTATCCGGCGGCGCTTGAAGATGGCATGGCTGCCTATCAGGCCTTACTGGATCTCGATGTCAATCCAAAAAACATCACTTTGGTTGGAGACTCTGCTGGCGCAGCTCACATCTTGTCCATGGCCATTTATGCGCGCAACGAAGGTCTTCCCCTGCCTGCAGGTTTGGTGATGATTTCTCCTTTTGTCGACATGACATTGACAGCCGCCTCCATTCAAGCCAAGGCCAAGGCCGATCCCATGTTGAGTGTGGTGCCATTACAGCGCGGGGTCACTGCTTATTGCGGCGACATGCTGCCTGCGGACCCCAAAGTGTCGCCTGTATTTGCTGACCTTGAGGATTTGCCACCCTTGTTCATTCAGGTGGGCAGTGATGAAATTTTGCTGGACGATGCCTTGTTGCTCGAACAACGCGCCAAGGCTGCAGGTGTGCAAGTAAGCTGCACAGTGCACGAGGGTATGTGGCACAACTTTCAAATGTTCAATGCCTTTGTTGAACAAGCCGACAAGGCCTTGTGGGCAATCGCCGATTTTGTACGAAGAGGGGAACAGGAATGAAGCAATGGGCATTGGTAACAGGCGCATCGTCTGGCATTGGTTTGCATTTGGCAGAGTGTTTTGCGAAGGATGGAGTTTCCCTGGTGCTCAGCGCACGCAATGAAGCCAAGCTCACAGAGCTGGCCGCTGACTACATGGGCAAATACAAAGTGGATGTCATTTTGATTGGATCGGACCTGTCCAAGCCCAACGCGGCCAGCGAGCTTGTAGCCAAAGTCAAGGCGCACAGCATTGAGCTCAGTTATCTGGTTAACAACGCAGGCGTGGGCACTTACGGTTTGTTCAAGGACACGCCAGTCGAGGACACCACCAGTATGCTGCGCCTCAATATGGAAGCACTCACTGTGCTTTGCAGTGGCTTTATGCCCGATTTGCTGAAGACACGAGGAAAGATCCTCAATGTGGCTTCTACGGCAGCATTTCAACCCGGCCCGTACATGGCGGCCTACTATGCGACCAAGGCCTATGTGCTCAGCTTTAGTGAAGCGCTTGCCGAGGAGCTGGTCGACAGTGGCGTTGCTGTGTGTACCTTGTGCCCCGGCCCCACTGCATCGGGATTTCAGGCCGAAGCGAACATGCAGAAATCCGCCTTGGTGCAAGGCAAGCGCATGCCAAGCTCAGAAGATGTTGCCGTCAAAGGTTACGCCGCAATGAAGCGAAACCAGCGTGTTTACATTCACGGTGCACTGAACTGGACCATGGCACAAAGCATCCGCTTCACGCCACGTAGCTGGGCGACCAAAGTGGTGAAGTTTATTTCAAAGCCTGTGGCATAAATGGAAGCCGGGGCAATTTATTCATGAAACAGGAAACGCATTTGCTTCCGATGCGGGCTGGAGGCCAGGTGGCTTTGCACCGCTACAAGCCTGTAAACCCAACGGGTCTGCCTGTGGTGGTGGCGCATGGCACCTTGTCCAACCAATATGCGGTTGAGCATTTGGGTTCCTTTCTTGCAGCTCAGGGGTTTGATACCTGGCTATTGGAGTGGGGTGGTCACGGGCAAGCCAAACCCGCCCACCGCACACAGAATTTTGAGTATCCTGCCTTGAATGATTTACCCACCGCGATCGACTTTGTTGTCCAACACACGGGCCACTCGCAATTGCATTGGACTTCTCACAGTGGCGGTGGTTTGCTGGCCTTGATGTTGCTGGCCCGGCAGCCCGAGCGCATTTCACAAATCAAGACACTGAGCCTGATTGGTGCGCAAGTCACCGATGCAGCGCCCAATTTCAGGGAAAAAATGCGGGTCGCTGCCTTGGGTGCATTGACCCGACTGTTGGGCCATACACCACGAAAACTGGTTCCCATTGGGCCCGAGGGGGAGCCCACTCTGTTGTTATTGCAGTGGTGCAAATGGAACTTGAGTGGCCGGTGGAAAGGTGCCGATGGTTTCGATTACCTGGCAGCATTGGCAAACGTCAATGTACCTGCATTGGTGATTGCAGGCGGGCGTGACGAAGTTGCACCCCCCAAGGGCTGTCGACGAATTTATGAGGCTTTGGGGGGTCCCAAAACCTGGCATGAATGCACAGTCGAGCAAGGGTTCAGCAAAGATTTTTCCCACAGTCAAATGATTCGCGGCGAAGCGGCGAAGACCGAGGTGTTCCCGTTGCTTCAGCGATTCATTCAAGCTGCTTGACACTCACTTTCTGATCAAAAATGTTTCAAAGTGTGCCGCGATACCGGGGTAGCTTTCTACTCGAAGATGGGGCGGCAATTTGCGCAGCGTGTGCTTGAACAAGGTGTGTAGCACATTGATAACACCATTGATTGTTTTGCTGATCACAAAGTTGAAACCCATCAGGTCTTTGGGTGTATACACCAAGGGTACCAATGCCGTTTCTATTGCTTCAATCAGCAGCTCAACACCTTCTTCAATGCGTGCACTGTCACGCTGAGCCAGTGCATTCATGACTTCGCTCGCTTTTTCCGAATAAGTAGTCGTGACCGGAATCACGATGTAAGGATGCTCCTGACCATTCAGATTGAGCAAATGCACCATGTCGTGAAAATGGTGGATCACAGGCGGCACGCGTTTGTTGGCAATGAACTTGATGAGCCAGCCGATGTAATGTTGGGCTTCGCTTTGAACCTTGTGTATCACCTTCGACGCGTCTTGCAGCATTTTGTCGGGTTGGTTTTTATTCAACTCATCAAGCAGATGGGTAAAGCAAGTGTCAAGCAGTTGCACATAGGTTTGCGCGAGCAGGTCAGCACCCAGCGCCTTGTCTTCATCACTGATGGGTTTGGAAGCACGCTCGTGTAGCGACTTCATCTGTGAGTAAACATCTTCTCTGATTTGAACGGCGATGTAGGGTGTCTTCATGTTTCTTCAGTAAGATCTCGATTCAGACAGTTTACGTTCAAGACCCCATGCAATCGCAGCCCCCAACAGAATTCACTGACGAAATCAAATCGCTTTTTGTTGAAAAGAAGTTGGAGCAGGCACGCCAGCGTTTGCTGGAGACCTTAGACAATCGGTGGGATGGGCATTGCAATCTCATTGCGTTTACTTATCTGTATGCCGAGAACCGCACTGACGAGGATTGCAAGCGCGCACTGGAGTGGCTTGAACAGGGCGTGACCGCTGGTGAAGTAGATGCAAAGGTGATTTTGGGTCGCCTGCTGGTGTCGGGTGAACTGGGTAATCAGGATTTTCTGCGCGGCATGAACCTCTTGCAGGAAGCAGCGCATGCGAATGTTTTGATGGCTGTGTTGACACTGGTACAAATTTATCAGGGTGGGGTTGAAGGGCATCTGGATGCCGATGTTCAACTAACCCGGCAATACTTGAAGCAAGCCGCTGACTTGGGCGACCCCAATTCCGCCTATCGACTAGCGCTTGAGCTTGAGCGCTTGACAACACCCGACTTCGAGCAAGCTTTCAGATATTTTGACAAAGCGGCGCAGGGTGGTTTGTCCCAGGCCATGCACAACGTGGGTGTTTATTACCTGCATGGCAAGGGGGCTGTAAAGAACACGACCCTGGCTTTGGCCTACTTGACCGAGGCGGCCAAGCTGGGATCACCCTTGTCGATGCTAAGCTTGTCCCTGTTGTATCTTGATGGGGTAGAGGTGCAGAAGGATCGCGGAGTGGCTTTAAGTTGGCTTTATATTTACCAAGTGCTTTTCCCTGAAACCGATATTCCTGACCAGCTTCAATTGCTGCTCGATGATGTGTCTAGCGAGGAAGAAAATTTTGCGCGCCAGGCTGCACAGAATTTTGTAAATCATCAACTGAATAAATCCCCTAGCGGAACGCTGCACTAATCTGCAATACTTCACGCGGGAACTTTCCCATAACCACAAACGAGGACCGCCATGACTGTTTGCCCGATTGCGATTGCTGTTGGTTGTCAAAAATGTCCTGCATTTAAAATTTGTCCTGCCAAGTCGATTCTGGGTGATCAGCCCAAAGCCAGCGACAAGCAGCCCGAAAAGAAACAGTAAGTTGCGATACTTTTTCTGAAAAACCCCGACCTGGTTCGGGGTTTTTTTACGTCTGAATGTTCCTCGTTCAAGGGAACTATTCGTTCGATTTGTTAAAAAGTGTGTCGCAGGCACATTGCTTGCGTACTAAACTGGCAATTCGCCATTGCAGCACCAAATGGGCGCATCGCTTTTCACAACAAGGAGAACAATGCATGGAAGCACTCACGCAGTTTGTTAATGCAATTAATGGCATCGTGTGGGGTCCTCCCATGCTGATTGCCATTCTGGGTACCGGTCTGTTTTTGCAGCTTCGTTTGAAATTGATGCCAATTTTCAAAATCGGCATGGGTTTCAAATGGGTGTTGAAAAGTAGAACACCCGAGGCTGGTGCCAAAGGTGACATTACCCCTTATGCCGCGCTGATGACGGCACTGGCCGCTACTGTGGGTACCGGCAATATTGCGGGTGTGGCTACAGCCATCGCCTTGGGCGGTCCGGGTGCTTTGTTCTGGATGTGGATGACTGCGCTGGTGGGTATGGCCACCAAGTACGCTGAGGTGTTGCTGGCAGTCCATTATCGTGAAACTGATGCTCGTGGTCAGCAAGTGGGCGGTCCCATGTATGCGATAAAAAATGGTCTTGGCAAGAACTGGAAGTGGTTGGGCATTGCGTTTGCGCTGTTTGGTGGTCTGGCGGGCTTTGGTATTGGCAATATGGTTCAGTCCAACAGCGTTGCAGATGTGCTGAATGTGACTTTCGGCATCGACAAATGGATTTCCGGCATTGTGATGACGGTGCTGGTGGGTTTTGTGTTGATCGGTGGTGTGAAGCGAATTGGTGCAGTGGCGCAGAAAGTTGTTCCATTCATGTGCGTGGCCTACATCGTCGCTTCAGTCATTATTCTGGGCATGTATATTGATCAGGTTCCTGCCGCTTTCGCCCTGATCATTGAAAGTGCTTTCAACCCGGTTGCTGCCACTGGTGGTTTTGCCGGTGCAGCCATCATGCTGGCCATTCGCTACGGCGTAGCACGGGGTATTTTCTCCAATGAGGCTGGTTTGGGCACTGCGGGTATCGCTCAGGCTGCGGGTCAAAGCAACAATCCTGTTGAATCGGGCTTGGTGGGTATGATGGGTACATTCATCGACACCATTATTGTTTGTACCATGACGGGTCTGGTGATCGTGGTCACAGGCGTGTGGAGCAGTGGCCTGAATGGCGCTGCGCTGAGTTCCAGTGCCTACGCGGCAGGCTTGCCCGGTGTGGGTGAATATGTGTTGGCTTTGTCGCTGGCCTTCTTCGCATTCACGACAATTCTGGGTTGGTCGTACTTCGGTGAGAAGTGCTGGGAGTTCGTGGCTGGTACAGCCATCACCATGTCTTACCGTGTGTTGTGGACAGGTTTTGTCATGGTCGGTGCTGTGACTCAGCTTGACTTCGTGTGGTTGGTGGCCGATACCCTGAACGCCTTCATGGCCTTGCCCAACCTGATTTCCTTGTTGTTGCTATCGCCGGTCATCGTGAAGCTCACCAACGAATACTTCGCCAACAAGTAATTTTTTTCTTCGAATCGGCAAGCCGCAATCTGAGCGGTTTGCCGATCAGACTTGAACCTGTTTCGAGTTTTTCACCAAGTTTTACCGATTGTTCCAGAGTTTGTCGCTATGATACGTTCCCTTTCAACACGCACGTGCTTATTCACAATATGACTCTGGGATGTACTCATGGCCGGTGATACACGCTTGAACAAAATGAAACGCAGTTTTCTGGTGTTGTTGATGGCGCTCTGGCCCGGTTTCGTATTTGCAGATTCCTCTTTGGACTCTTTGCTATACAAGCCCGAGGTGGAGCATTCGTATAGCAATGAAGTGCAAAATGCGCTCTTGGCCCATTATTCAAATTGGGCGGGTACTCGGCACAAATTGGGTGGTACAGGCGCAAATGGCGTCGACTGTTCCAGTTTTATTCAAACCTTGTTTCAAGACAAATTTCAGCTTCAATTGCCTCGCAGTTCGCGCGAGCAAATGACCATGGGCGAGCGGGTCGATCTCACGGATTTGCGCTCGGGCGATCTTCTTTTTTTTCGCACTGGCCCCACACGCCGACATGTGGGTGTGTATGTGGGTGACAATCAGTTCATGCACGTGTCGACGCGCGCGGGTGTTGAAATTGCCAAGTTGCTCAGCCCTTACTGGCAACGTCACTTTATTACCGCCCGCCGGGTGGGTTTGGGCAGTATTACACCTTCAAACTGAACGGCGTGAAGTTGGTGTTTCTGTCGTAATAATCTTCGTTTTCTGCGCGTTTCAGGCGAGCCACTACCCAGTAGGTCAGTGGTGTGGCCAGAATTTCCCAGCTGGTCTTCAATACATATTGCGTCAATGCCACGGTGATGATTTGATCGGTGGTCATGATTCCCCAAAACGCAATCGTATAAAACAATCCGGAATCTACAAATTCACCCACCACAGTTGAGCCAATGGTGCGGGTCCACAGCCATTTGCCCTGAGTCCATATTTTCATTTTCGCCAGCACGAAGCTGTTGATAAAGCTGCCGCTCCAAAAGGCAATCAGCGAGGCCAGCACAATTCTCCAGGTGTTGCCAAACACACTTTCAACTGCAGCTTGTTTGTCGACCCAGAAAGAGGCTGCAGGAAGATTCACCACGGTGAATGCCATGAAAGATGCAAGGGCCAAGGCCCCGAAGCCAGCCCACACGGCTCGGCGGTCGCGGCCATATCCATACACCTCAGTCAGGATATCGCTGAATATGTAAGAAATGGGGAAAAACAACACACCCGCTGCAAAGGTAACTGTGCCAATCAAAGGCAAATCCAGTTCGGCAATTTTTGCGGGGCCGATCAGGTTGGAACACAGAAGCACGGCCACAAAGGCAACCAAGACGAATTCGTAATATTTGTATTGCCTCATGGCGACTTCAAAGCGGCAGGTTAGAATCACTGAACATTACTACACATCGGACACATCATGGCAAAACCCAGTGCTTCTGCACCCAAAGACCTTGCATCCCAACTGCTGGAGGCGGAAGTGGCTTTTTGGTTGCAAAACCTGAAGGGTAAAAAGTTTCAGAGTTTGTTGGCCGATGAGTTGAATCATGTGCTTGCCCGGCTAGAGCATATTCGCTTGCGTGACGCTGTGGATGAAGCCAAAGTCAAAGGCACCGCCCAGCGTTATGCGGTTGAAATGGAAATTGGTGGCGCAATACCCGAACTGTTTGGCGAAATTGCGAATCGCATTTTTGAGTTTCCAGCCAGCCGAACCACGAAAATTGGCGAGGTCGTGTCAGATTCAATCGCAACAGAATTCATTGAGAAATTGTTTGAGCAGGACGGCGTACTGGATCATGCTGTTACCAATATTCGAAACAGCACACCGTTTCGACATTTTCTGTCCGACGTTATTTTCACGGTGCTCAAAGGCTATGTGTTTGAGCAAAACAATCTGATGAAGTTTTCCACTGTGGCCAGCAGCACCCGCAAGGTGCGAGAGTGGCTTAGCACCAAGGCACCTGATTTGTCAGAAGGCCTGGAAGACCGGGTGCGCAACCTGATGGAAAGTGGTGTGAAAAGTTCACTGGAAATGGTGGATGAAACCTTGGACAACGAGCAGTACCGCGAAACTGCCATGAACAGCGCTCTGGCTTTTTGGGATGTGGTTCGTGAATGGCCTTTGACCGCTTACCGAGATTACCTGACTGAGCAGGATCTTCAGGAATTCATGGTGCTGGGTTATGAATTCTGGCTTGAGTTCCGCAACACGGAGTACCTGAAGTCGTGCATTGATCTGGGCGTGGATTTCTTCTTTGAGAAGTATGGAGATCAGTCTTTGCAAGACCTCCTCGATGACATCGGCATCAGCCACGAGATGATTGCGGATGAGCTTGACAACTACCTCCCCGACCTCGCGACATTAGTGATCAAGGAAGGGCTGGCGGAGGGTTTTCTGCGCCGCAACCTCCAGCGTTTCTACAGCAGCAAGAAGGTGCAAGACCTTCTTGCCGGTTAACCGTTCAAAGGTTTCCTGTACTGGTACCAGCAGGCAAGTTCAATACCTTGCCATTGCTGAAATTCAGCACCACGGGGCCGTCTGACACCACGGTATAAGCGGCACCGTTTCTCAGGCAGCTCGCAGTGGTGTCAATGCGCATCGACGCGACATTACTCAGCATTGCCGTAAAACGGTTCTCGCTTGCAGCCTGAACAGGTTCGCCCATCAGCCTGCGGAAGGTTTGAATAAAGGGAACAGGGCCATTGCCGGCAGTTTGCCCGTTTTCAAAGTTGCTGACGTTGCGAGCACAGGCAAAACTTTCGACATCTGTTGAAACATCACCTTCTGCTCGGCCTTTGATGTTGCTCAGCCAATACGCCTTGTCATGCTTGATTTCGTATTCAGGGTAAGCAAATGCCTCATTGGTTTTGAAGGTGATTCGACCTGGGTTTTTGACCCGTTTCAGGTTGCGGGTGAACTCGGCTTCTTTTGTCCACTCGTCCAGCGCGATCAATGTGAGGTGCTCAGCCAACAGGTGCATGTAAAACTCGTACCGCACTCCATCGGTTTGGCTCAGTTTCAAAGCCCAGTCCAGCCCGGTGTTTACTTGAACCAATTCATCCAGTGCTCCGTAGGAATGAGTGCCCGGAATATGGCGCAAATTGCCCAGGTAGTTGCTGATGTTTCCCACGCCGCCAATGGTGCTGCTCACTGGCAGGGCAAAGGGCAGGGCGCTGTTCAAGGCCTGTTCACCTTGAATCAGCACGTCGCCAATCAGCGGGGTATTCAGAATGCTGCCGGTAAATCCCACCCAGTTACTCAATCCAGCAAAACGCTCAGGGTACAGCGCTGCGAGGCGAGTGGAGCCATAGCCCCCCATGGAATAACCGCCCACCAAAACGCGGTCTTCATCAATATTGAAGGTGTCTAACGCATCGTCCAGCACATCGAGCACATCGCGTTCAGACAAACCGGAATAAAACCCATAAGGACCGCGTCCCAATGGCGAGATCAACACGCGGTCGAGTGCATCGCCAAACTGGGCCTGCATGCCCGGCTGGTTGATCTGGCTGGCGTGGTTGGCCTCACAACCATGCAGTATCATTTGCAGGCTGCGTAGGTCGTCAAAATTGCCGTTCTTGGGAATGTATACACCGTAGGGTTGGTACTTGCCCACGAAATGGAAATACTGCCCACAGAAGCGGCTGTTGGTCTCTGGGCTTGAGGATTCAGCCTGCGGCACCATGCCTTCGCCTGTGGAATTTGGCGCGGTGTATTTCGAGGTGTAAACCCTTTGTTTGAAACCTGCGTCCACCACCGCCTTTTCAGTGATGCCCGGTGTCAGTTTTCGGCGATCGACCAGTGCAAAAAACTGGCCAATGTCCCCTGCAGCCAAGGCAGCAGCCTGTTTGTCTTCCCACCAATTGCCTTTGTTGGGCAGCACTTGCGACGGTATCGTACCTTCAGCTCCGGCTTCTTCATCCGGACCCCGGAAAGCCACATTCATGACTTCGCCACTGCTTTGAGCCGTGACCGCCCAGACTTTGAACAGGTTGCTGCTCGGGGCCGGGAATGTACCTGTAATTGTATTGGTGTCCGTGTTGCCCGTGGTGAACTCATAGACCACATCTGCACCTTGCACGGTCAATCCCATCAAGGTTTCGCTGCCCGTCGCCGGGTTGTTGTCGGTGTCGACGGCAAGGGCCGCAATGGTTTGACCTGCTTCATACAGGGCATTCATCTCAAAGCTTGCAGTGAGCGTGTTGCCTTGTCGGCTAATCCGAAGCTCGACCAAGTCAGCAGTGCTTTCTGCGCCTGTCGGGTAACGTGAATCGCCCGCCGTGGGCGACAACAAACCGGGAGTGTTGGCCAGGGGGTTGCCCATTTGCCCGGCACGGCTGGCCAGGTTCAGCAAGGCGGGGCTGGGGGAAATCAGGCCTGTGTCCGCGCCGTAATCGTCGTACACATAGTCACGGTAAACCAATATCCCGTTGCAAATTTCGGTGACGCCTGCAAACCAGGATTGCTCACTGCACTGTGCTGTCTCTTGCGGGTTGACTGGTGTACCAGTGCCTGGGTTATTGGAAATTGCGGAGTCTTCGCTGCTGCAGGAAATCAGCAGCGCGCTAAAGCTTAAAGCGATCAGTGTTTTTCGGGATGTACAGGGCACAGTAAAAGTCCAAAAGTGAATTGGGTCTAAAGAACTTTTACTTCAGTAAAGTACTGATGGATTCAAGAGGGGGGGTTAATTGTTGCTGGCCAAAATTTGAAAATCCTTCGCCCAACCCGCTGCACGATCAGCGGCGTTGTTGCGTTGTTCTGCGGTGGCTGAATTAAGAACATCAACAATCAATGCTATGGTCGCCTTTTGCCGCTGTTCGCTTTGCTGCCGCTCAACCACAGTGGCTGGGGTTTGCCAGGCATTGAGCAGGCGCGCAATTTCCCGGCTTAACGTGACCTGATCAATTTGTCGGTTCGCTGCTTTGTTCACCAGGGTCATGAATTGCTGCTGCCGCTCAAGCCGTTTGTCATATCGCGATTGGGACCAGTGAATTTCGCTTTGTGCCCATGCTTCGATTTGCTTCACTTGTACCGGGTTCAATGAGCCTAACCAACGCTCGAAACGTTCCTTCATGCGTTCGGCGGATTCGCGCACTCGTTCATCGGTGTTTTGCATCAAGCGTTCTTCACGATATTCGGTGTTGGATTTCTCCAGCGCTTTTTGAATGTCGGACACCTGGTTGGGCCACAGGCCCAACATGTTTTTTGCAATTAAAGGAGCTGCTTCCTCGGCGGTGCGCTTGAGCGAGGCTCTAATCGCCATGTTCAGTTGTTGTACCTCGTCTGCATTCACTGGCCTGATTACGCCATTGCGCGCCGCCAGAGCTTGCCGGGCATTTTGCAGTTCATTGGCGAGTACTGGAAGTTCGGCGCTTCGATGCCACGCTACGATTTTGTTCAGACTGGTTTTTAACAAAGCCGACTGCTCGGAATCGAAGTCGACTTTGCTGGTGAGGTAAGTGTGGGCAAAGCTGGCCGAGTTGTTGTATCCCAGTTTAATGGCGCTGCATGCGCCCAACAGGGTTAAACACGCCATGAGCAAATAGGTTCGGGTTCGAATCACCGCTTTCATCGCAAATTACGCTATCTGGGAAATTGCCACAGTGTGTGTGACCCTAGTCTGGTTCATTCGTTCACTGTGTCTTGAAGTCCAAAGCCCAGTTTGGCAGGGGATGAACAAATTGTTGAAAGGTACCACCTTGAATCCGAAGAACTTTTTGATAGGGTTGCTGTGCGCTTGAATTGTCGAGCACCCACACATCGTCGCACAGGGCCAGGGCCGCCAATACATTGTCAATTGTTCTCGGAATTCGAGATTCAATTTTTTCGTCAGGCACGGCATGCCCTCCTGTTTCAATGCGTTGATGTACGCGGGCTTTGTTCAGCCCGTGATGTTCTAGGTGGATAAAGACCATCACGACTTGATAGTCGAGTGCTTTGGCTTTAGCCACAAAGTCAATTTTGGAGGAATGGGAAAACACGGTTTCAAAGCAAAAATTCTTGCCTTGTTCAAGCAAATTATTGCGCAGGTTTTCGGCAATTTTTGCAGCTTCGTAACTGTGTTGCTCGGGTGCATGGGGAAATACATCACGGGCAATGTCGTCTGCATTGACAAACGGCATACCCAAAGGCTTTAACTGGGTGCGGTAAAAAGTCGATTTTCCAGCGCCATTGCCGCCCACCAGTAGCCACAGTTGCTTCATGCCAGCTTGACAGGCTTGAACTGACCATTTTCAAATTGACCGGTCTTGATTGTGCCCTTGGGGCCAATTTGCTCGAGCAGGCCGGGGTGGGTAACACTGGCTTGATAGCGAACCTTGTTGTGGCTCACTTCGTTTATCAACTCACCGGTGGTGCGCTTCATGTCCAAATTACCAAATACCCAGTCGGCGCTGACTGGTGGCGCATTGACCTGTTCCAGTTTGACGCGCAACAGTCCTGCTTTAATTTGCAGCAACGTCTCCGGGTCTAGCAAACTCTCCACTTTTTGTCCGATGCTGGCCCAATATTCGATTTGCTCGGCCGCGCTGCGGTGATGGAGCTTGCCTAATACCGCAGCATCGCTCATCAAATCAGACTGGATCCGAATGGGTGAAGAGGCTTTGGCCATGATGTACTTCCTGATCAGCGCATTAAATAAGTCAAATTGTAGCATTCTGCTACAATTTAGACAATTGGCTGGAGCTTACAGGTTTCTGAAGACAAACTCCTTGATCGCTTGGGCACAGGGATAGGGGGTTTCGATCATTGGAAGATGGCCGACACCGTCAAACAGGCACATTTCTGCGCGCTTGATCAGGCGTTCGAATTCGTATGCGCAACTAATGTGTAGCACATCGTCTTGCTTGCCCCACATCACCAGCGTGGGCGCCGAAATATCTTCAAAAGTGGCTTTGGTGTAGTCGGGGCGGCGGCTGAGCATCTCCTGAAAGAGAAAGCCGTTTACATCGCGGCGATGGATGAGTTCAGTGGCTGAGAAAAAAGCCGCTGATGCTGCCAAGGCCCGGTTGTGAAATACAAGGTCAGTCAATTTGATGACATCCATGGGGGCACGTGGAACCAGCCGGTTTTTTCCGCGAAGTACCTCACGAATGAAGTCGGTCTCCTCGGTGCCGGGCAGGCCCAATGCATCCATCAATACCAGGCTGGTGACCATTTCAGGAAAGCGGGCGGCCAACAGGCCTGCCAAGGCACCCCCCATGGAGTTACCCACCACGTTCACCTTGTGAACACCAATTTCAGTGAGCCAGTCGTGAAGGCGTTCGGTTTGATCCTCAAGGCCGTAGTGGCGATCCGGGTTGAAGCCACTTTCACCCCAACCTGGAAGGTCCGGAATCAAAATACGAAATTGACCCGCAAAAAAAGGCAGCAGCGGCAGCCAGTGTTCTTTGGCGGCTGCGAAGCCATGCATCAACAACAGGGCAGGGCTACTTTCACTGCCGATTTCGAGCCACACCAATTTGTCTTTGCCCACGCCGATACGCTTTCGGTGCACTCCAACCAAGCCCCCGTACCACGGGTTTAAGCGGGTGAAACTAAACAATTTGGGGCGCCAATCCCGCAGTTTTTCGGGGTTAATCTCAGGGGCATGACGCAAGAATGCTTCACCCACATGGTCGAAATACTGATCGACCAGTTTTGCGCCTTCGCTAATTGGAGTGACTTCTTTGCCTTTGGACTTGCGGACAGGTTTGGCCAAGATGGACCTTCTATTTTTAGTATTGATACATGATTAGCAAAGCATACTTCGAATAATTACAAAGATATTTCTACAACACAAAACCGGATAATCTTTGTATCGGTATTTTTTGCATCATTCGGGGCTCGGCTTACACTGTCCTTGCAAGCCAACCCCATATTTTTGAGTGTTCCCTCAGATTGTGTCAGGTGGGCGACACAGTGGAATCTATTGCGGTGCGGAATTCCTCCGGTATCAGCAATTCATAGGTGGCCCCAGTGCCTGGCAAGTTGGGCAGGCCGGGCAAGGCTGGCAGGTTGCACGCGCTTTTTGGGAATGGACTCCTTCGCGCCCTGTGAAAGCCGATGGCAGCGGTGAATTCATTTTTTACCCTGACACCGAATACCCCGCGCCTGTGGACCCCTTGATGGTGTATCGCAGTTTGAACTTTGGCCCACTGGCCAGCATTCGAGCGCTGGATACGCAAAGTTATTTACCCGGGTATGGTTTGCAAGCCGATGTGCCTTCCGTAAATGGCACTGTGTTTGTCTCGGGCGACATGCACGGTAACTGGATTGCTGATGTTGTGGAAGATGATCAAACGGGATTGCTGAATCAATATCAAGTGGCACCACTTGTGCCCACCTTGCGCCAAGGCACGACACCAGAAAATCTTGCAGCCGGTTTTCAGCGGGCAGCCACTGCCAATTTGCCCGGTGTGAATTTGCGCGCGGCTTCAGCCGCTGTTGAATTTGCACCTTCGTCCATGGGGCGGGGTGGGGCCGATGAACTTGTAGCCAATGCTTTACCCGGGAGCCCATTTGCCGTGCATGTTGCAGCCAGCAGGGCGATCGAGGCCGCCACCATGCTGGGCAACAAGCACGTGCAGTTCATGGAATGGGTTGAACACGGTTACGGCATTGTGCAACTGGAGCAAGACAAAGCCATGTTTGAATGCTGGTGGCAAAACAAATTGCAGGAAAATGCACCTGATGTGTTGGGTGTACAAATGGTGAGTTTTGCAAATGATGAGCCCACACGTTTGCCCACGCCACGATTCAAAAACCAGGTTGATTCGGTCATCCTGCACGGCATGTCTGTTCAACCCAGCAGCAGCTCTCGGGCAGCGCCTTTGGCTCCTGAACCTGTGCAGGTATTGGCGCGCTAATTGATCAGCAACTGGATTAAGTTCAATCCTAACAGAACCAGGGCCAGCGCCTGCCACAGCAGCACCGGGTTTTTCTCGATCAGGGGTTGCCTGGCCACGCTGGCTTCCAGTTTGGTGTTGGGTACGGTGAGGTCTTGCAAAAATTCACTAAGTGCATCATAGCGATATCGTGGGTTTGGTTGAAGCGCTTTGCGCAGGCATGCCTCTACCCACAGGGGTAAATCACGGCGCGAGTGGTTGGCTGGAATGTAACGCAGGTCGCTATAGCTTTTCAGCGTGACTTGCTTCACCGACTTTTCCGCAAAGGGCAGGGAACCAGTCAGCATTTCATACACCACCACGGCCAGTGAAAACAAATCTGATTTGAATGTGCCCACTTCACCCATCAGGTACTCTGGGGCCACATAATTGACGCTCCCTTGTGGTGCCGATTTGTCCAAGGGCGAAATCAGTTCATCTGCGCCAGCAATCAGGACTGTGCCGAAGTCGAGAATTTTCACCTGACCTGTTGAGTCAATCATGATGTTCTCGGGTTTGATGTCCTGGTGCACCATGTCGGCACGCTGGAATGCTCGCAGCCCGGCAACTACTTGTTTTACGATGCGACGCACTGTGTCCACACTGGGGGTGGGGTTCTCATACATCCACTGCCGCAGGTTAATGCCTTCAATGTATTCGCCCAAATAATACAAAAACTGCTTGGGGCGTTTGGGCACATGGGTTAGCATCACATTCACATGTTGCACGCTTTGTCCCACCCATTCTTCGCGAACAAAACCGCTTAGGTACATCGCGTCCTCAGCGAAATTCAGCGAGGGTGTTTTCAACGTAAATTGTTCGCCAGTTTCCATGTCGCGCACACGGTACATGTGGCTGCGGGTTCCGCTGAATATGATTTCCTGTACCTCATAACCGTCTATTTTGTTGCCCACCTGAAGCGCTGGCGGTATGGGCAATTGCGTCAGTTTGCGGTGTACTTCATCCAGCGTTTCATGGGGTAGGGCATCCACCGCCATCAGCAACACGGTCAGGTTGTCATCGCTACCTGCATTCAAGGCGGCTTGTACCATTTTTTTGGCCAGCAGCTCCAAGTTGGTGCTGCCATGCTGTGCAATCAGGGCGAGCATCTCGGTACGTTTCAGAACACCATGAACGCCATCGGTGCTCAGCAACACCAAATCACCTACCCGCAATTCATATGTGCTGTAGTCCAACTCCAGGTGACGGTCAGCACCCAGCGCACGCGACAAATATTCCTGTCCGCGTTCAATTCGCACGTGGTCCTGAGTAAGGCGCTCAATCGCATCGCCACGCACGTGATACACCCTGGAGTCCCCGACATGAAAACAGTGCAGGGTATTGGATTTCAATACCACCACGCTGAAAGTGGTCAAAAGGCTGTCGTTGTGGCTGGCCCGGTTGGTATTCTGTTGATAAATCCACGCATTCAGACCGGAAATGATTTGTCGGGCTGACTTGTGAACGCTCCACGTGTAGGGCGTGGCGGCATAGTCATCGAGAAAACTGGTTACCGCCGTTTGGCTGGCCACATGAGAGTCAGCACAACTGCTCACGCCATCGGCAATGGCGGCAGCTGCACCTTTCAGCAAGTTGGATTCGGCTTGCCCGCACCATGCAGCAAAGGCATCCTGATTCACAGGTTTTTGGCCTGCGATGGAATAACCACCAAACCGAACTTGCAGAGTGCTGCTCATGGTGCCTTTGCTGGTCGTTGTCTGTTTATCCAACCCGAATCAATTCAACTGTGCCATCTTCTTTCACTTCGGCCATGTGGCCTTGAGGTTCTTCCATGAACAACAGTGTAATAAAGCCCACCACGGCTGTTAAAGCAATCACGAAGAAAAATGCCTGATAGCTGACAAACGACAACACTGTGAGGTAAACCACAGCACCTACATTGCCGTACGCACCTGTCATGCCCGCAATTTGACCAGTCAAGCGGCGCTTGATCAATGGCACCGCTGCAAATACAGCGCCTTCACCGGCCTGCACAAAAAATGAACAGGCCATGGTGGTGATCACGGCCAACCACAATGGCCAGCTTGATTCAGTCAAACCCATCAGGGCATAGCCCACAGCCAGCCCAGCAGTCAAAATTAGCAAAGTACGCTTGCGACCAAATTTGTCGCTGATCCAGCCGCCACCGGGGCGCGACATCAGGTTCATGAAAGCGTACATGGAGGCGACAAGACCTGCGTACACGGGGCTGAGTGAAAAGGTTTCCGAGTAGAACAATGGCAACATCGAAACTACAGCCAATTCAGAACCAAATGTGGCGAAATAAAGTACGTTCAACACAGCCACTTGTTTGAATTTGTAGCGGTGCAATTCAGGTACAGGGGTTTTGAAAATATCGCTGTTCACCTTGTAGGCGCTGTAGCAGTCGTAAACCAGTATCAATACCAAAATGCCGTAGAGGATATTGGCCGCTGAACTGCTCAGCATGCTGACCCCCTCGGGCGACAATTTCCAGGTCAACAACGCCAATGCGGCGTACATGGGCAGTTTCATCAGCAGCATGAAGTAGAAATCGCTGACGCTGGTGACTTCCATGCCACCGCTTTTCTTGGGTTTGAAGTAGGTAGAGCCCTTTGGGGTGTCGCTGACATTGAAATACCACACTGCACTGAATACCAGACAGATTGCACCGGTCATCGCAATTGCGTAGCGCCAGCCATCTGGCCCGCCAAATACCAAGGCAAGAGTGGGAAGCACCATGGCTGCTCCGGCTGAGCCGAAGTTGCCCCAACCACCGTAAATGCCCTCGGCAGTGCCCAATTGGTGAGCTGGAAACCATTCACTGACCATGCGAATACCGATGACAAACCCCGCACCGATGAAGCCCAGCAGAAATCTGGAAATGGCGGCCTGTGCGAAGTCGGTTGAAAAAGCGAACATGAAACAGGGAATCGCAGAAACAAACAGCAAGGCTGCATAAACAATTCTGGGACCAAACTTGTCGGTCAACATGCCGATCAGGATTCGGGCTGGAATGGTCAGCGCCACATTCAGAATCAGCAGGGTTTTGACCTGTTCCTTGCTAAGGTTCAGCGATTCAGCAATGGCGCCAAGCATGGGTGCATGGTTGAACCAAACAAAGAAGGTAATAAAAAATGCAATCCAGCTCATATGGAGGATTTTCATTTTTCCTGCAAAAGAAAACAGATTTAGCTTGGCATGGTCGTTCATGACGAATGGCTCTTTTTTGAAATCAAAATAAAAAGCGCCCACCGTTTGAAAAAATCAGTAGATTCATTCAAATGGTGAGCGCCTTTGCCCGTTTTTGCTGCAAATGAAAGCCTTGCGCACTCATAAGGTGCGATTGACCCTCCCACGCAGTCTCGATTTCCGGCTTTGGACTCGAAAACAGCATGTATGAATGCTGCAATGCAGAAACTGTGCCAGCCCGCAAAACGTGAACCAAGAATGTCGATCACGGTCTATGCAATATGGATAAAATAAGCAGGCCTTACACGGCGGTAGTTTGTGCGGTAACTCCAGTAGCAAAAGGGTGATTCAAATGCGTATGTTCAGCTTGTCAACAGGTGTGGTTCTTGGGGCTTCTTTGCTTTTGAGTGCATGTGCTTCCATGTACAGCGTTCGACCAGTGATTGCAGAGAATCAGGTACCTGTTCAAAACCAGGGGTTTGAATCTCTGAGCTCCAGCAAGAAACACATGGTGCAGGTGGGCTCGGTCTACAACTCAATGCGCCAGTTCGACAATCCGCGCTTCAACGTCACCTTTGTGAACCAAGGCAAGTTTCCTGTCGAGTTTTCAACAGAGAACATTACGGTTACTTTGAATGGCGAGCCGGCCACAGTGGTCAGCTATGAGGCACAGATTCAGGACGTACAAAACCGGCTTTCTTTCTACGGTTTCAGGGCCCCGATTTTTTACAGCCCGTTTTATCACCCACCGTTTTACAGAGGTTTTCATGGCAGCGGTTTTCTGTTTCAAACCGATTTCAATGACAGGCTTGATGTACAACAAGCGTTTGCGGACTTCGACCGAATTCAGAAGTACAGTTTGAAACCGAAAGTGGTGCGACCCGGTGAACAAACACAGGGTGAAATTATCGTGGCTAAAAAGTTATCTGCCAGCAGTGCGCAAGACATTACCGTGACTGTGCGAGTGGATGACGACACGCACAAATTTGATTTTGGTTACCTGCAAACCAATTAATCAGGTGCTGCTTACTGGAGTTCAGCGATTTTCCTGAACTCCTGGAGTTTTGCGCGTAAAAATAAAATCATCGCCTCACGGTCGTGGAGTTCCGCACTGAGGTACTCCACCACCGTGGTCAATTGCTCCACCTCCGCTGATCGTTTCTGAATCAATTCACTGGCGCGTTCCTGCAGTTTGGCCAGTTGTCTGCACAAGGCGTCGTTTTCAATCAGCAAGGTATCCATCGATTTGTTCATACATACACTGGCTTTCATGGGGCTATTTCCTGCATGAATCAGTGAAGTGCGCCACCTGCATGTCGCCTGTTCCGGCTTTGCGGGGTGGGGTGCTCCAAAGCTTGTTTGATCCGTTGAATTTCTGCTTGCGCAAAGCCCATCATTCCGAGTAAATCCCGGAATGCAGTAGCTTCAAAGCGCATGGTCATGTAATGAAGGCACAGAGAGACCACCTCGGTTTCCTGACAATAATAGACTGAGCCGTTTTCGCTGCCTGCCAGCCATTGACCCAGTTGAGCTGTACAGTTTTCCTGCTGCATGAAGAACTCCCAATTCGTTCAAATGAGAATTCATCGTAAATGATAATAATTATCAATACAAGTGTTTTTTTGCAGTTCTGCACGTGAGAGGTCTCTAGTTGTTATTTGTCTTCCGCACTACAGTCAATTTATTGCCTATGGGGCTACTTTGCTCGCCCAGAATTCCTTTTTCAGTTACCAGCAGGTCAGTGGTGGAAAATAGTGGTGGACGACCCTGCATAACCTGTGAGGTGCCTGTCGAAAAAGTCAGTGGGTTAAAGCCGTCTACTTGCTCACCTTGAAAATTCAGCTTGATTACTTGCCCTGTAAAAAAGTAGGTGACGGCAAAACCATCGGGAAGAATTGAAAAGTCGTCAGGCAGGTTTTCCAGCGTGGCCAGCACCAAAGGCATACCTGCCGATCCATCATTTTGGATGGGCACCACATTCAAACGACCCAGGTTTGGTATTTCAGAATCCGTGAAATAAAGCAGATTTCCCCGACGTTGAATTCCGTTTGGAAAGCGACCCGCCAAGTCTAACCATGTTGTTTGATTCTCAACTTGAAGCGGGTTATTGGCAGCAATCTTCAGCTTCACAATTTTGGGCGAGGGCAGGGAGTTCGTAGCGACAGGTCCATCCACTGCATACAATGTTTGACCGTCTGCGCTGCTGGTTAATCCATTGGGCAGTGCCATGCCCTCATAGTTAAATACTGGAGAAATGGTCATGGGCGATTTGTTCATTGCCCCTGCCCACAGGGTACCGTCACCACAATTGGCATAGAGGGTGTTTCTTGCAATCGCCAAACCAGTGAAGTTACACACACCGCTGGACAGTGTTCGAGCCGCGAAGTCATCGTTATTTTTTAGCACCTCAATCACGGATTGCCCGCCTGACACAAACAACCTGCCTTCAGCCGAGAAAATCATGTTTTCTGCATCGGGGATAGTCAGCAATTCCTGCAGGCTCGCGCAAGAGTTGTTAAAGCAGGGACTCCTCTGTTCGAATGTTGACGGATTCGTTCGCGTGGTGGGAAAAGCCGTAGGTTCCTCACCCGTACATGCAAACACAAACGGCAAAAAAACAAAGAGTGACCAGCCAAAACGTGTTCCAGATTGCATGTAACAAACCCCCATGAGATGAAGCTTGTACTTTGAGTGCAAATGTTTGGATGTAATAATCACGGATGGACAACTTCGCTGGAGCAATTCCCATGTTCGAGAAACTCTTTGCGGGTACCTTGATGGCCCTTGTGATTTGGCAGCCTGGTGCAGCGAATGCAACGACTGCGGTACCAGTACCCTTGCCCCAGTTGCCTGCCACTTTTTCAGGTACTTTGCCTTGCGCCAGTTGTGAGGGAATTGAAACAAGTATTACCTTGCAGTCCGATGGTACTTTCTTTTCCCGCCAGCGCTACGCGGGGCAAGTTCCTCCCAATCAAGCCAGCGACTTGGGACGTTGGGTGATGTCGCATTACGGCAATATCGTGGTGATGCAGGGGCAAAACTCAAATCTGCGTTATTTCCGGGTGAATTCAACGGATTCTATTGAAATGCTGGATCTGGAAGCGCGCACCATTTTGTCAAACCTGAATTACCATCTGAATCGTACCCAGACGGCTGACTCACTTGACCTGAAGTTGTTTCCGCTTCGCGGACAGTATGTGTACCTCGCGGATGCTGGTCTTTTTTCAGAATGCGTCTCTGGTTTGAGTTTTCCAGTGTTGGCACAGGGTGACAATATCAAGTTGGAACGCGAATATCTGGAACGTCGAAATGAGCCTGGGCAGGCTCTGCTGGCCACAGTGTATGGTCACTTGAAGCTTGCACCCTCCATGGAGGGTGGTCGATTGGTACCTAGTTTGCTTCCGCTGCGTTATGAACATATTGCGCTTGGGAATTGCGCTACACGTTTGCATTCCGCAAATTTGAAAGACCAGTTCTGGACGCTGGTTCAACTCAATGGCAAGCCAGTGGTATTACCCGAATCTGGGAGAGCACCGGGTTTGATGCTTCATTCCGAAAATAGTCGTTTGAGTGGCTCGGGTGGGTGTAACCAGTTGTTGGGTACGTATACTCTCGACGGCCGTTTCGTTCAATTGAACCTAGTCGCTGCCACACGCATGGCCTGTTTGAACGAGGGTAATGTTGATGGTGAACTAATCAGCACACTGGCCCAGGTTAGAAGCTGGAATATTCTGGGCCAGCGTATGGAGCTGTATGACCAGCTTGGACGTTTGCTGGCCAGGTTTGAAGTGGCTTAGTGGTTCAATCTTGTAACAGTTCGAAGGTGAGCCCAGCGTGTTGCTGCAAGCGGCTCATCAATTGCTCTCCCATCAACGAGGCAGGGGTCCAGAATCCGCCTGCGTGCTTTTGAATGTCCAGCGCCAGGCACACCGCTGCCTCACCCAGCATTTTACCGGTTGAACCATAACCAGGGTCCATGTCACCTGTGACTTTGGCGGTCAAGGTATTGCCTTTGCTGGTGGTGCCATAAAAGCGCAGGTCATAAGAGCCTCGCTGCTGCGAAGTCTCGCTCGGTCCTTCACCAGGTTTGGGCACCACGAATTTTTCGAGTGCCCAACGGGTTGGTGGAAGTGCAGCACCAATCAAGAAACCAGCCATGCCGCTGGCCAGTCCCATCGCAGTGATTCGGCCTTTGAGCCCGTTGCCTGTCATCATGGCTTCGTCGTATTTGAATTCTTTACCGTATCCGTAATTTTGCAGAGCGTTGCTGCGATGAACCACACGGGTGTTGATACCTGCCATGACAAAGGGAGCCAGCCAGCTCTTGGCCACTGGATCAAATTCTGCGAAGCTGACATTGGGTTGACGTGCAGCCAGGCGGGCAGGTGAAATCAAATATGGGTTAGCCAACTTTTTGGCCAGTGACCGGTCTGCAGCAACTTCGCGCGTTACGTTGATCATGCTGGCCACGGTACCGCCTGAAAATTCTCCTTTCAGTTTTCTAACCCGCATCCGGATTTGTTGGCAAGGTTCGCCATATTGAACACTGGCGGCCTTTTGTAGAAACAGCACTCCCAGATCAGAGGGAATGGAATCGAAACCGCAGCAATGCACGATACGAGCACCACTTTGCTTTGCAGTCTCTTCATGGGCTTCAATCATTCGCGCAATCCATTGCACTTCACCGGTGAGATCACAGTAATCCGTGCCGGTTTCAGCGCAAACTTTGACAAGGCCAGATCCGTACAAGGCATACGGCCCAACTGTTGAAACCACCACCTTGGTTTTTGAACACAGGTTTTGCAGGTCGGTTTCTTGGCTGGCATTGGCCAAAATCGTTGGCAATTCTCGAGCCTGTTCACCCAGTCTGTTTTTCAGCACCGCGAGCTTGTCAGCATCCCGTCCGGCAATGGCCCAGTTGATTTCGCCGTTCATGCCATGTCGCCTCCACAAATACTGCACCAGGATCTGACCTACAAAACTGGTCGCACCAAAGACGATCAAGTCAAACTCTTTCTTTTTCATTCTGCTTTATCTCCTGAATTTATTGTGTTTTGCCAGATTCTCTCACACTCAATAAACCTTGTATTGATATTCGGAATACCGATTATTTCTAGGCCCTCAGGGTGATAGGGGGTGACCGGAGCTTTAACCCGAACGGGGGGACGCAAATTGGATGTGGAATATTTAATGTGAATCCATTCTCCGGAGAATCCCATGTCCAGTGTTTCAGAAGTCAACTTTCTGTTCGATTCCACCTCGCAGTTGTTACCGTTCTGGATCGCGATTGCGAAAACCGAGCATGAGCTGGAGTTGGCTGCCAAAGCCCGGCAACTTGCCTACGGAAGGCATCTTCCGTCGCTCGGTGAAATGCTGGCCAAACCCGATGCTGATGATGCTCATCCTGACTCCGCGGTACTGCTGGCGTTCTCAAAGCTGGATGGAAGTTGTATCGGTACGGTGCGTGTACAGATTGCCAATCAGCAGCAGCTTCGTCTCGAGGAGTCGTATGTATTGCCCAAGGCCCTGAGTACCGGTCGAGTTGCCGAGGTGTCAAGGCTGGCCATCCCTGCTCGGTCCAATGGTTTGACGTTGAGGTTGATGCTGATCAAGGCAGCGTATTGGTACATCAGGGCCAAGCTGGTGGACCGCTGTTTTCTGTGTGTGCGTTATCCGGTGGACAGGCAATACCGACGATTCGAACTTGATGATGTGCTACAGCCCAATGAGTTTGTAGAGATGAAACACATCGGCATGATTCCCCATCGAATTCTCTGGTTTGATGTATTTCACATTGAAGCACGTTGGTTGCTCAGTGCAAATCCGCTCCATTCAGTTTATTTCGCAAGTTCGCATCCTGATTTGCTGCAAAACATTCAGATGCGTACCTTGCAACTGGAAACCCAACAACAAGTGCGGTCCATTGGATGATTGTCATGCCTGTAGCTGTCGCCGACTCTTTTCAGAGAATATCCTGGGTGCCATTCCTCTCGGTGGTTTTGTTGAGTTTTTTTCTGATTGTGTCTTTTGTGAATTTATCGGTTCTGGAGGAGAACAGCCCCGACGAGGTGCCGCTGGCATTCTCAAGTCTCTCGGACAATGAGGTACACGGCAGTTTGTTCAGTGTGATTGAACAACTCAAAAATCAACCCGAGCTGCCTGTATTGCGAACTCATCTGAACGAGACACCTTTTTGGGTTTACGCAAGTGTGTCGCAAACCATGGCACAACAGCACGAGAAAATCTTCTTCAGGTCGCGGCATCTTGTGCAGTCTTCGTGTTGGTTGGCCATGCAAAGCGGCAGCTTGCAGGAAATTCAACTGGAGGCCAATCAGGGGCGGGCGGTATCAGCGCATCTTGTAAATAGCACTGGCTTGCAAGGTGTGCTTTGTCAGTTCAAGTTCATTGGGCCAGCAAGTCTCGAAATTGGTTTACAGACTGCCGGAAACTTCAATGCAGCGACTGTCATTTCTGAACGTCGGCAAAGTTTTCTGGAGGGTGTGCTTTATCTGATGATTGGCATGGTAGCAGTCGCTGCATTCATGACCCGCAGCGCCCTGTTTGTCATTTATGGATTCTGGCTGTTTGCCAGTCTTCGATTGGTGGCTTTGTCCGAAGGTTGGGACCATTCAATCTTTGGTTTTGACCTTGAATCTGAGCCGCTCATGCGGGCTCGAATGTTGGCCTTGGCCATGTACTTTACTTCGACGGTGCTCATTGTGTGGCATCTGTTTGAGAACATTCGACGCGATTCTTGGTTGGGAGTTCTGAGAGCCTTGCAATGCGCCAGTGCTCTTTTGACGGTGTTGGCGCTTTTTTCCCCTTACCGGACTTTTCTCGAACTGTTCTGGCCCATCAGTTTGGTGGCGGCCTCGGCTGTAGCGTGGGTCGTGATTCAAAATTTTCTCGAAAAACGTGACCGAGTAGCGATTTATTATCTCGCTGCCATGCTGATATCACTCACTGGTGCTGTGGCAGAAGTATTGTCGGCCTGGTTTGATCAACGCTTCTTGTTACAGTATTTCAACAGTGCTTCAGTCACGGTACTGGCCAGTGTGATGACTGCTGTGGCTTTGGCTGAGTTTTTAAGGAAAACACAACGGCAGCAACAGTTGGCAGCGCAGGCAGTCAAGCAGGCCCACGAGCGCCTTGAGAGTGTTTTCGATATTGCACCCTCGGCGATGTTCACTTGCACGCGTCACGGTCAACTGATTCACTTCAACAAACAGTTTACCGACCTTTTTCTGAACCGTGACGGAAGGCCTACACTCGACTTTCTGCAGCCGCAGCGACTTGCTGCCCTGTTTAACTTGCTAGAACATCCAGGGAAATCATCCAGGCGGGAAATGCCTGTGTTGGGTAGCGAAGGACAAACTCGTTGGTATGAATTGGTGGTGAGTCGCGATCACCAGGAACTTGTGGGGGTCGTGTGCGATTTCACAGCCAGAAAAGACCGCGAACTGGCTTTGCAGTACCAGGCCACACACGATGAATTGACTGGTGCATTAAACCGCCGGGGTTTGCAAAACACGATCCACAACAAGCTGAGCAGACGCACCGCCAGTTTCACTTTCTTTTGTGTCGATATTCAGCAGTTTTCACGTTTGATCAGCGCCTATGGTCTTGCAGTTTCGGATCAGTTGTTGCAGGCGTTTTATACAGAGTTATATCGGCACATGAATGCCCACGGCGATATAGCACGGCTGCATGTTGATCAGTTCTCAATCATGATTCACCAGAGCGACCTTGAGCAAGCGGAACAGGCCTTCAATGCATTTTTACATCGGCTTGATTCGGTGCCTTTTCAACTGGATGGCCGCAGCATTCAAACGGCCGTGCTCGCCACGGTGGTATTTCAGGGTCTGGTGGACAATGTGCTCGATGTGATGGAGACCGTTGAGATGTCCATGCGGGAGTCGAAGCTGAAAGCGAAACGCAACAGCAAGGTGGAGAGGATTGTTTTTGAGCAGAATCAGACCCGTAGGTTGCTGGACCAATCCAGAACCATACGCCGACTGGATGATCAACAATTGCCCGCTGGCTTGACTTTGGCGTGGCAACCCATACTGGCCATCAACGAGTCCAATGGTTCTCTCTACGCTGAGGCCTTGTTAAGGATCAAGGATGACAATGGGAAGCTTGCATCGGCAGGATTCTTGATTGAGGCCTGCGAGCGAGGAGGGTACACGGCATTTTTGGACAATTGGGTGTTAAGCCGATCACTTGATTTTCTCGCTCAACATGCAAAGCAATTGAACAAGTTGAGCGTCCTGAGCATTAATGTATCGCCGGGTTCCTTGAATGATGAAACATTTCTTCAGGATACATTGGCGTTGATTCAGGCGCATCAACAGCATGCGTCCAAACTGTGTCTGGAGATTACCGAGGTAGGTTCGGTGATCAATCTACAGGCCGTGCAGAGCTTCATTGAGCAAGTCAGAGGTATGGGCGTGCGTATCGCGCTGGATGACTTTGGTGCGGGGTACAGCAATTTCAGGTACGCGATGGACCTGCATGCAGACGTGATCAAGATTGACGGGTCTATCGTGAAGAATATTTGCCACAGCACCGAAAGCCATGCTGTGATTACCGCCATTGTGGGCTTGGCCCATGACCTGGGTTGCAAGTGTGTAGCCGAGTGGGTAGAGGATCTACACACCTTGCGAGAAGTGAAAGAACTTGGTGTGGATTATGTACAGGGTTACCTGGTATCGCCTGCAGTGGAGTGTTCACGTTTTCTGAATTTGACCGACCCGCTTGATTTGATTGATGACAAAAAGCGGGCCACATTAATTCAAGACGTGGTATTGGCCATTGAAGACTGCTGAGTATTCTGCTGACTCTGTGCAGGTATGGGAGGTGCCATTTCCGAGTATTCAACCCAGAATCGTTTCACGATAGATTTTTCAAGCTGCCCGCGTTTGTTCAATGGACAGGCAAAGCGCAAGGTCATGCGCAAACATTTTTCGTCTACGCTCGCCCAGAAGACTTCAGGCCTTGCCTTGGGCAAGTCCACGAAATTGTCGCGTTCTACAGCAGAGAAATGGCGCTCGGCCTCATCGATCCAGTGTTTGCCTGCCTCGTTGGCCAGTTTCAGCGCAAGCGATTCAGCGGCCTGAATTTTCACCGATTTGTCGAAGTTAAAGTCAATCAGGTGTATGCCATATGAGCCGTACACCGACAGGTTTTTCATGGCCTGCGTGAATACCAAACTGTTGGGTAGAGAAAGCAGACGACCAGTCTGTTTTTTCGACGGTCCAATTTCAGCCAGTTCGAATGTGACAAAACCGGTGTTGACCAGCTGCCCGGTGAATTGACCCACTTCAATGGTGCTACCGATCCGCAGGCTTTTGTTCAATGAAATCACCAAAGCACCCCAGAGGCAGAGAATGAACTCTTTGCTGACAATCAACAATGCGCCACCGATTGCAGCCAAAGAAATCAGAAAACCTGTGATTTGTCCCGACCATAAAGCCAGCACCAACAATAGCGCTGTGACCCAAACAATGTTTTTACGCCGAACCCATGTAGCCCGTACATTGCCGGTTTGGGGTGGTGTGGCTTTTGTCTCTCGTAGGAGTCGCCAGTGCATCAAGCGGTTGATGGTGGTAGCCAACATCAAAATGGCGATGGACAATATCAGCTTGCCCAGGCGGCCTTCAAGAAAATTGAAAACCTGTTCCACCGACGGTTCGAGGTCTCTGAAAAATTGAATAATTTCCATGTTAGCTTCTAGTTGCTGCTCGTTGATCTTGCTGGAAGATGGCTTCGAGTTCCTCGCGTCCCTGTCGACCAATCTCAATGACTTTCTCGCTGTCGCCCAGTACCTTGGCCTGCTTGTTGAGCAGGCTTTCATCGTGTTGTTTGAATGTTTCGGCTTTTTGCATCGCTTGGCCGTCGCTGTAACCCAGGGCATGAAGTGCCTCGGTGGCTGCTTCCAGTGCGCCTGCGAATAATTCACGAACCACCGAATGTGCACCCGCCGCTTTCGAGGCAAGATAGTCATTGCGGTTGTGGGAGCGGGCGATGATGGTGATTTTCGGGTAGTGATGAACAATAAACTCGACGATCGCTTGAGTCATTTTTGGGTCGTCGATCGCAACAATGGCGGTACGTACCTTGGAAATCCCTGCCGCTTCCAGTACTTCAGCCCGAGACGCGTCACCGTAATAGACTTGATTGCCGAATTTTTTTACGAACTCAATGTGTTCGGCGTTTTTGTCCAGTGCGGTGAAGTGAATTTGGTTGGCTGCCAGAATACGACCAGTCACCTGGCCAAAACGTCCGAAACCGAGAATCAATGCTTCCGATTCGCTGCTGTCAAACTTCTCGATGTTTTCCGGGGCTTTGGCGATCTGTTTGTCGGTGAATTTCTCAAACCACAACACTGCGGGTACAGTCAGTGCCATTGAGATGCCAATCATCAAATTGACCATACCTGCTGTACCTTCGCCCAGCAAGCGCAAGTCCATGGCTTGGGCCATAATCACGAAACCGAATTCACCACCCTGGCACAGCATCAAGCCCAGCATCAGGCCACGAGGGAAGGGAACGCCTGCCAGCATAACCAGCCCAATGATGACTCCTGCTTTCAATGCCATCAGTCCCAGGGTGCCAAACATCACAGTCAGGGGCGATTCAATCAGCAAGCCGAAATTCAAGGTCATGCCAATCGAGATAAAAAACAGACCCAGGCTTAAGCCCTTGAAGGGCTCTACGTCGGCCTCGAGTTGATGACGAAAGGAAGAGTTGGCCAGCATCATGCCAGCCATAAAGGCACCCAGACCCATGGACAGGTTGGCATGTTCCATGACCACCGCAGCGCCCAAGACAATCAACAAGGCCACCACCGTCATGATTTCACGTCCGCCGTAGCGGGACAAAAATTGCAGCGCCGGGTTGATGAGATAGCGAGCGAATACAATCAAACCAAGGATGGCTGCAGGTGCAAGCCACCATTGACCAGGGTCGGTATCGGGCTCGATGGGCGCCAGGGCTTGTACAGCAAACAGGATGGGCACCACTGCCAGGTCCTGAAACAGCAGCATTGAAAAACCACGCCGGCCATCCTCATTGCCCAAGATGCCTTTGTCAGCCATCAACTGAATGGCGAATGCGGTGGAGGAGAGGCCCAGTGCCAGAGCGATCACCAGCGCAGCATTGCCATTCATTTCGAACAGAAAAGCCAACACACCGTAGATCATGCCTGCTGTAATCAGCAATTGACCCGAGCCTAACAGCAGCACCTGGGCACGCATGGCCCAAAGCTTGGCGGGTTCCAGTTCCAGCCCAATGACAAACAGCAGCAAGATGACGCCAATTTCAGAGAAGTGCAGCGCCTTTTCCGGGTCATCGATCAGCCCTAGCACTTGGGGGCCAATGACCACGCCGGCAGCCAGATAACCCAAAATTGCGCCCAAACCCAATTTCTTGAACAGGGGCACCGCCAGGGCGGCAGCCAGCAAAAAGTAAACAACACTTTCCATCATTTTTGTCTCTCGATCTTTTTAGATCAGTTCGATCGCCAGTGCCGTGGCTTCGCCACCGCCAATGCACAAACTGGCCACGCCGATTTTTCCGTTTGTCTTTTTCAATGCACCGATCAAGGTACATACAATTCGGGCTCCGCTGGCACCAATGGGGTGACCCAAAGCACACGCGCCGCCGTGAATATTCACTTTGTCTGCAGGCAGGTTCAAGTCAGCCATTGCAGCCATGGTCACCACAGCAAATGCTTCGTTGATTTCAAACAAATCAACCTGTGCGGCGTTCAGGCCGATTTTTTCAAACAGCCCTTGTAACGCACCAACCGGCGCGGTGGTAAACAAACTTGGCTTTTGTGCATGGGTGCTGTGCCCCAGTATGCGCGCCAAGGGCTTGATTCCCAGCTTTTCTGCGTGGCTTTGTTTCATCATCACCACTGCGGCCGCGCCATCGGAAATGGATGAACTGTTGGCAGCAGTGACTGTGCCGCCATCACGTCGAAAGGCAGGTTTCAACGTGGGGATCTTGGCCGGGTCTGCTTTCAGGGGCTGTTCATCGGTGCTGACGACTTCCGTGCCTTTGCGGCTGAGCACTTCGATCGGAGCAATTTCCCACTGAAAACTCCCGTCTTCCGTGGCTTGTTTGGCCCTGGTCAGTGAACGAATCGCGAACTCGTCTTGCGCCTGGCGTGTAAAGCGATACTGGTCGGCACATTCTTCGGCAAAAGTGCCCATCAGTCTGCCTTTGTCGTAGGCGTCCTCCAGGCCATCAAGAAACATGTGGTCCATCACTTGCCCATGGCCCATGCGCATACCGCCGCGCGCCTTGGGCAGCAGGTAGGGTGCATTGCTCATGCTTTCCATGCCGCCAGCCACTGCCACTTCGGCACTACCGGCAAGCAGGCTGTCATGCGCCATCATAATGGCCTTCATGCCCGAGCCACACATTTTGTTGATGGTGGTGCAGGCGCTGCTCAATGGCAAACCTGCAGTAAGCGCGGCCTGACGTGCTGGCGCTTGCCCCTGGCCAGCAGGTAGTACGCATCCCATGATCACTTCATCCACTTTTTCAGACAGCGTGGGATGACCTGCACGCAGCACGGCTTGTTGAATGGCGTGTGCGCCCAGTTCGCTGGCTGTAAAACCAGACATGCTGCCCTGAAAACCGCCCATGGGGGTGCGGGCGGCAGATACAATCACGATGGGGTCGTGCTTCATGGTTTGGGGTCTCCGGGAAAACAGGTGTTATTGGTCCTATTTTCCCGTGCCCACGGGGTTTTTAACCCCCTGTGCAGCAATTATGCAGCAGTTTTTTCAGACCGGTTTTTAGCTTGCAGTTCGTCCCGCAATACCTGTGTCGCCTTCACCATCACAGCCAAAGCCGCCTCGGTTTCTTCCCAGCCACGGGTTTTCAGGCCGCAATCGGGGTTCACCCACAGATTTTCGGGTGGAATAACCTGCGCGGCTTTGCGGATCAGGCGAACAATTTCATCCTGGCCCGGTACGCGGGGCGAGTGAATGTCGTAGACACCCGGGCCAATTTCATTGGGGTAATGAAATTCGCCAAATCCGCGCAGCAATTCCATGTCGGAACGGCTGGTTTCAATGGTAATCACATCGGCATCCATGGCCGCAATGGCGGGCAAAATATCGTTGAACTCCGAGTAGCACATGTGGGTGTGAATTTGCGTGTCGTCCCGCACCGGGCTTGCTGAAATTCGGAAAGCCCTGCTTGCCCAGTTCAAGTAATCCTCCCAGCGTGCCTTGCGCAGTGGCAATCCTTCCCGGTAGGCGGGTTCATCAATTTGAATCATGCCAATTCCAGCAGTTTCCAGGTCGGCAACCTCATCGCGAATAGCCAACGCAATTTGTAGTGCTGTCGTCGCGCGGGGCTGGTCGTTGCGCACGAAGCTCCACTGCAAAATGGTGACGGGGCCTGTGAGCATGCCTTTTACAGGTTTTTCACTCAGACTTTGGGCAAAGCGGGCTACATCCACTGTCATTGCTTTGGGGCGAGATACGTCACCAAACAGAATTGGTGGCTTTACGCAACGTGAACCATAGCTTTGTACCCAACCGTTGGCTGAGAAAGTAAAACCTTCCAGTTGCTCGCCAAAATACTCAACCATGTCATTGCGTTCTGCCTCGCCGTGTACCAGCACATCCAGGCCGATCCGTTCCTGGAATTCAATGGCTTGGCGAATTTCCTGACTGATGTGTTGCCAGTAAGTGGTTTCGTCAATTTCGTTTTTCTTGAACCGCGCACGCAAGTTGCGAATGTTTTTGGTTTGTGGAAACGAGCCAATGGTGGTAGTAGGGTAGGCTGGCAGTCCAAAACGCTTGCGTTGCAACTGCTGGCGAATTGCAAACTCGCTGCCACGCTGGTCGGCAGTCGGAGCCAATGCAGCCAGGCGGGCCCTCACTTCCGGGTTGTTCAGCAGAGGGCTTTGAGTGCGTTGTTTGACAGTGGCTTGATGTTCGTTCCAAAGCGATGCCAAAGCACCCGTCAGTGTTTTTCCTTGCAGTTGCGTTTTAGCGGCTTGCTTAAGCAACTCCAGTTCTTCGAGTTTCTCGATGGCACCCGCCAGCCAAGGTTTTACAAGCGGGTTGATGGTGGTGTCGTTGTTGAAACGGTAAGGCACATGCAACAGCGAGCAACTCGGTGCAAGCCATACTTCACCTTTGCCGGCATCAAAAGATTTGGCGATTTGGTGAAGCGCGGCCTGAAGGTCAGTTTTCCAGATGTTGCGACCATCGATCAAGCCGAGCGACAACACTTTGTAGTTGGGCAGCCAGTCCAATACCAAAGGCAAGTCCTCTTCAGCGCGTACGCAGTCAATGTGCAGACCGTCTACCGGCAATTTGCACACTGGGCTGGTATGCCCTTGCGTGGTTGAAAAATAAGTAGCCAACAAAATTTTTACGCCGCTGCTTTTCAGTTGCAAGTAGCTGCGTTCGTATGCAGCCAGATAATTGCCGGGCAGGTCCAGGCCCAGAACAGGTTCATCCAGTTGCACCCATTCAATGCCGTTTGCTTTAAGCTCGGCCAGAATTTGGCCGTACACGGGCAGCAGTTGTTCGAGCAAATCAAACGGCTCAAAACCTGCCTGCTTGCTTTTGCCTAGAAACAAGAATGTGAGCGGACCAATCAAACTGACTTTGATCGGATGGTTCAAGGTTTTGGCCTGTTCAATTTGCTCTACAAGGCTTGCTGTATGCGCCTTAAATACTGTGTTTGATGTGAATTCCGGCACCATGTAGTGGTAGTTGGTGTCGAACCACTTGGTCATTTCCAGAGCCCAGGTTTCGTGAACATGCGTACAGCTGTGGTTCTCGGTTGACTTTCCACGAACCATGGTGAAGTAGCGTTGCAGCTTGGATTGTTCTGCTTTGAACTCGAAACGTGCTGGCTCGCAACCCAGCAATTGAATGTGGTCGGCCATTTGATCATAGAAGGCAAAGTCGCCCACAGTAATGAAATCAAGTCCGGAATCAATTTGAGCCTGCCAGTGCTTCAGGCGTAGTTCATGCGCGGTGGCGCGCAGTTCTTCCTCAGTGGTTTCGCCGCGCCAGTGGCTTTCTAGCGCAAATTTCAATTCACGGTTCTCACCGATTCTGGGAAAACCCAGGGTGTGCGTTTTAATCATGGTGTTTCTTCTTGTGTGGCAATTAAAACATCATGATCGACATAAACAGAGTATTATTCAAACGAATAATATTATCGAAAATAGTGAATAGAATTCATGTCAAAAAGTATTCTGGAATTGCGCCACCTGCGTACCCTACAGGCCATTGAACAAACCGGCAGCCTTAGCCGTGCGGCCGATGTGTTGTGCATTACCCAAAGTGCGGTGTCGCATCAAGTCAAGGCGCTGGAAGACTGGCTAGGAGAAGAACTGGTCTACAAACAGGGTGGGCAAAGCCGTTTCAGCGTGGTGGGGCAACGCCTGTTGCAGCTGGCCGGGCAGGTGCTGGGGCAGGTGGACCAGGCTGAGCTTGATATTTTGCAAATGAAGCAGGGGGCAGGCGGCCCGCTGCGTGTGGCCGTGGAGTGCCACACCTGCTTTGACTGGCTGATGCCATCGATGGATGTGTACCGCAACCGATGGCCAGAAGTTGAACTGGACATTGTTTCCGGTTTTCATGCAGACCCGGTGGGGCTATTGCACAAGGGCGATGCGGAACTTGCAATCGTCTCCGAACTTTGCGAGGAGGAGGGCATTGTTTCCTTTCCGCTGTTTCGGTTCGAAATGGTAGGCCTGGTGCCTGTGGATTCAAAACTGGCCAAGCGTACCTATTTAAAGCCCTCTGATTTTGCTGGTGAAACTTTGCTGACCTACCCGGTGCCCGACGACATGCTGGATGTGATCAAGCATTTTCTGACTCCCGCCGGTGTACAGGTGAAGCGCCGCAGCAGCGAACTGACTGTGGCGCTGTTGCAATTGGTGGCCAGCAAACGCGGGCTTTCAGCCTTGCCAGCCTGGGCGGTGAAAGGCTATGTGGACCGCGGTTATGTGGCCCAGGTGCCTTTGGGTAGAAAGGGTTTGATGTCAACCTTGTACGCAGCTTTACCCAAAGCCATCGCGGGCAAACATTACACCGCCGACTTTGTGGCGGTGATGCGGGAAGTGTGTGCGCGGGAACTGGATGGAATTGAGTTGTTGGGGTGATACCTTACAGATTCATTCCACAAAAACATTGCAATAGTCCAGTGTGTATTTTCCGTCTGCTGACTTCTTCATGTACTGCCTGGTGTCGATCTGTAGAAAGACAGGACTTGTGTCTTGAATATTGCTCTTTCTGAGACGTTCGAGCAATTCCCATCGAGATTGCTGGGCGGGGCTAATCCGGTTTTTGATTGGCTCTATGCCTTTGAATCGGATCTGAATTGTTTTTTGGCAGTTGGGAGCTTTGATCGGGAAAAGATTTTTGTCGATTAACAATTCAAATTGTGACCAGTTCCTGACGAAAGATTCGAGCGTGGTTTGAGCGTCTTGATTCACCTTCAAAATACTTGTATCCGAAATATAGATGGTCGGTCTCTCGATGAACCGGATGGGTTCAGCGAAAACGGAGTTTAGATGGCTACAAGTTAAAATCACGAGCACACTAAATTTATTTGGCATCACAAACCAGCTCCCCAACGGTTTGATTCCATACTTCCACATATTTGTCGGGGAATCCCTTGCCTAAAATTGTGTTGTAGTATTTTTTCCAGTAATTGGCCATGCCTACAATGTCTCCTGCATCAGGAATTGCTTCTTTCACCCTAGCGTAATGTACGCGTGCCATGGCTGTTGCATACGAATCGTTGTTGATGAGTTCTTCTTCTGCATTCGCTTTGTGGGAAGTTTTGAATTGCAAAACCTTGTCAGCCAGAGATTTGCGATAGCTGAGATAGTTGTCCCAAATGTCGTCATGCGTTGCCATTTCCATTTGATACAAGCCGCGAGCAGGACCTTTGCCCATTTGCTTTCGCCAGGTTAATCGGCTTTCAACCAACGCGGTTCCAAGTAGTAATTCAGCGATATTGTCGCCTCCCATATTCATTGTTTTGAGCGTGGGAATGATGATGTCTCGATGAAAAAAATGACAAATGGCTTTGGTCGGCATATTGGCTCCGTAGAATTAAGAGCCAAAGCGTAAGCCAGCGATTATGGGAGTTCAAATTCAGTGATTTCTACTCACTCCTTGTGATTAGTCCGCTTACCAGCTCGCCAACTGGACATACACAGGTATACCCACCAAAATATTCAGCGGAAATGTAATGCCCAAGGAAAGCCCAACATACAGACTCGGGTTTGCTTCCGGTATTGCATAACGCACCACAGCGGGCACGGCAATGTAGGAAGCGCTGGCGGCCAGCACCATGAGCAAGGCCGTATCACCTACACTGGCGCCTGTGGTTTTGGCCAAAACCCAAGCCAGGGCGGCGTGTGCTATCGGCGCAATTACCGCATACGCCACCATCCAGCGAGAAACCGTTTTTAGTTTCGGAAGGTGTTTGGCTGTGGTCAAACCCATGTCGAGCAAGAAGAAAGCTAGCATGCCCTTGAACAAGTCGCCGGTGAAGGGTTGCATGGCCTGTTTGCCTTCCGCGCCACTCATGTAGCCGATCAGCATGGCTCCCAGCAGCAAAAGCTGTGCGCCTTCGGTGAACGATTCTTGCAGCAGGTGAGCAAAGCCTTTTCCAGGTGCCGGGCTTGAATTAGAACCTTGCCCATGCTTGCGTGCCATGTTGGCAAAGAGCACTGCCAAAATAATGGCGGGCGATTCCATCAAGGCCATGGCGGCAGCCATATGGCCACCATACGCGATGTCGGATTTTTCGAGAATCTGCACCGCAGTAATGAAAGTCACCGCGCTGACCGAGCCGTAGGTTGCTGCGATTGCGGCTGCATCAAAAGCGGAAATGCAGCGCTTCAAGATTGGGTAGCTGATCAAAGGCACCAGAACAGCTAGCACAACAGCACTTCCCAAACCGCCCAGCACTTGCGTATTGAATCCTGATTCATGCAAGGCAAAACCACCCTTCAGGCCCAGTGCCATCAGCAGGTAAAGGGAGAGGAATCGACTGACCTGTGCAGGAATTTCAAGATTGGATTTGATCAGTCCACTGAAAATGCCCAGAAGGAAGAACAGGATTGCGGGGTCTGTGAAGTTGTTCATGATGCGCGGAATATTGAAAGTGCGCCCATGCTATTCACAATGATCAATCATGTAAAATCAGAAAAAAAGAAAATATCATTATTAAAAGGTTATGCAAATGGCGAGGTATAAACCATGAATCTGACTCTTCGGCAGCTTCACCTGTTCACTGCGCTTGCCCGCCTCAAGAGCATTACAGCGGTTGCGAGGCATTTTCATGTCACCCAGCCCACTGTGTCTATGCAAATGAAGGAGCTGGCAGAATCAGTGGGTTTGCCTTTGTACGAGGTCATCGGCAAGGCGGTTTACCTAACCCCCGCTGGCCTGGAGCTTGAAACTACGGCGCGTGCCATGTTGGCGGAACTGGAAGCATTTCAGCAGAGGATTGATGACATCAAAGGTTTTCGGCGAGGCAGGCTGACTGTGGCTGTGGTAAGTACAGCCGAATATTTTGTACCCCGCCTGTTGGGCGATTTCTGCACCAAATATCCGGAAGTTGAAATTGCACTGGAGGTGTTGAACCGCAATGGTGTTATTCAGCGGCTGGAACATAACCTTGATGACCTCTATATCATGTCCAAACCTCCCGCAAATCTTGATGTGGAGGCCAAGGCCTTCATGACCAATTCCTTGCAGGTGGTTGCACCTGCCGACCATCCATTAACCCAGCGCAAGCGTATCAAACACACCGAACTGGCTCGCTACCCATTTATTTTGCGGGAGAGGGGTTCAGGGACCCGCTTGGCTTGTGATTCGCATTTTGAAAGTTTGGGTTTTGAGCCGACTGTACGGCTGGAACTGGGCAGCAATGAGGCCATTAAACAGGCGGTGCAAGGCGGCATGGGTTTGGCCGTACTTTCCGAACATGCCCTGAATGCGGGCACGGCCGCAGGTAGTCTTCAGGTTTTGAATGTACAAAGCTTTCCTATTCACGCCAACTGGTACACGGTTCGGCCCAATGGCAAACGGCCTTCACCGGTGGCTGCCGATTTTTGGCGCTATTTGAATGTGGATTTAAAGAAAGGGCGCTGAATTGGGGTGTGGATTTGGACCATGCTTTAAAAACGAACGTTCGTTCGAATTCATCCTCCACCTTGATGGTCTTTTCTGCGTTAACCTTGCGGTTAATCATCTATTTATTTCATAAAAACAGCAGTTTTGGAGACTTTTGAATGAATCTGAATAATTTGGTAGCGGTGGTTACGGGTGGTGCGTCAGGTCTGGGCCTTGCAACGGTGGAGCAATTTGTTGCTGCTGGTGCCAAGGTGGCGGTGTTCGACATGAACGAAGAGGCGGGCAAGGCCGCGCAGGCTGCGCACCCCGGAAAAGTGATTTTCCAGAAAGTAAACGTCGCGGATGCAGCGTCGGCTCGCGCGGGCATTGATGCAACTTTGGCTGCCTTTGGTGCGATTCACATCGCAGTCAACTGTGCAGGTGTGGGCACAGCAGGAAAAACGCTGGACCGCGACAGCAAAGCACTTCCCCTTGAGGCGTTTGCGAAAACCATCAATATCAACCTGATTGGTACATTCAACATTGCAAGCCTGGCTGCTGAAGCCATGGCAAAGAACGCACCCGATGAAGACGGCCAGCGTGGCGTGATCATTAACACCGCTTCGGTCGCTGCATTTGATGGTCAAACAGGTCAGGCTGCCTATTCAGCCAGTAAGGGTGGTGTGGTTGGCATGACCCTGCCCATGGCCCGCGATTTGGGTCGCTACGGCATTCGGGTCATGACCATTGCCCCAGGCATTTTTGACACGCCGATGATGCAAGGTGTTTCTGAGGAATACCGCCAGCCCTTGATCGCGATGGTTCAAAACCCCAAGCGGTTCGGTGCGCCCGCTGAATATGGTCGCCTGTGCGTGAGTATTGTCGAAAACAATTACCTGAACGGTGAAACCATCCGTATCGATGGCAGCATTCGCATGCAGGCGAAGTAATAGAAGTATCTGAATAAGGAATCATCATGGGCACCGTAGACCAATTCAAAATGGCTGAAAATGAGGACATCACTTTGTTTCGGGACATGCTGTTGCGCTGTCTCGAAAAAGAGGTGATTCCGCATTACGACCAATGGGAGAAAGACGGCTGGATGCCCAAGGAAGCCTGGCTGACGCTGGGTGCCGCCGGCATGTTGGGGCCAGACATGCCTGAGGAATTCGGCGCCGCCGGAGCTCCGTTCGAAGTGGCTCTGATGATTCTGGAAGAAACCTGTCGCTTGAACTTGCACTCGCTCAGCACCGCTTTGAATGTGCATGCCAACATCGTGATGCCCTACATCAATAACCTGGGCACTGCTGAGCAAAAAGCACAGTGGTTGCCCCGTATGGTCACGGGTGAAATTGTGGGTTCAATTGGCATGACTGAGCCAGGGGCGGGTAGTGATTTGGCGGGCATGCGCACCAACGCAGTTCGCGACGGGAACGAATGGGTGATCAATGGCTCAAAAACTTTCATTACGAATGGTTTGCATTGTGGCCTGATCGTATTGGCCGCAAAAACCGATACCACCAAAGGTGCCAAAGGCATCAGCCTGTTTTTGGTGGACAGTAGCTTGCCCGGTTTCAAAAAGGGCAAGGGCATCAAGAAAATGGGTCAGCATTCCAACGACACTGCGGAGCTGTTTTTCGACAACCTGCGCGTGCCCGCCAATGCCTTGCTGGGTGAGGAAAATAAAGGCTTTATTTATTTGATGCAAGAACTGCCGCGCGAGCGCCTGGGCCTGGGTTCTCAGGCCGTCGGTGCCTGTGAAGGTGCCATGGCGATAACTGCAGAATACGTCACCCAACGCAAGGCGTTTGGCAGCACGGTTTCGCAGTTCCAGAACACGCGATTCAAAATGGCTGAGCTGCGCGCACAGCTGGAATTGACCAAAGCTTACTTGAGACAGTGTGAGGCGCGCTTCAAACTGGGGGCGATGACGACTGAGGAGGCCTCAATCCTGAAGCTGATGTCCACCGAGTTGCAGGTGAAGTTGACCCATGAGTGCTTGCAGTTGTTTGGCGGATACGGTTACACCGAGGAATACCCAATTTCAAGATTCTTCACCGATGCGCGGGTGCAAACCATTTATGCGGGCACGTCGGAAATCATGAAAGAGGTGATTGCGCGTGGAGAGTTGGGACGGTAGGCGACGACTGTTATTTCGCCAACTCGACGGGGTTGCCCGATTCCTCACTCACCGACGTTAGCGAACATACTCCAGCCAATCAGCAGCGATGTCCCAATCGCTTCGCCTTAAAGAAAACCTGCCCGTTTGAATTCATCCGCCACGGTCGGCCAAGGGCCGGCACCGAGACTCGGCCCGCTTTTTTGCCGAGCGAGGTGAGTCAGGGTGAATTTCAAAAAGGGAGAATCAGGTTTTCAGGCGAATGATTGGGATTCGCGCTGGTTGGGCGAGTAACTACGCTGCTTGAGCAGCCAATTGCAATGATCGGACACAAAACCGCAACATCACACTGGCATAAAGGGAAGTTAGTACTTTTTCAACATTTCCTTGTATCGCCTAAATGAAAAAAATCTTCGAAACTTTGCACGAACAGCGCTGGGACGACCACCGCTATTATCACCACAGCCGTATCAATCAAAGCCTGCACTTGCTCAGCGCACTGTCATTTCTGTTTGGCTATGTGCTGCTGTTTATTGACCCTGTGTCTGCAGCCCTCGTGGCGTGGTTGGTGGCCATGACCAGCCGTCAAATCGGTCACTTCTTTTTCGAACCCAAAACCTACGATTATGTGAACGATGCCACGCACGATCACAAGGAAGACATCAAGGTGGGTTACAACTTGCGTCGCAAAGTCATATTGCTGAGCATTTGGGGTGCCTTGCCAGTGTTGATCTGGTTCAGCCCGTCTACGTTCGGATTGCAGCCTACTGGTGCAGACATGACCAGTTTTGTTCGCAGTGTAGGCGAATCTTGGTTGTGGCTGGGCTTGGGTGGTTTGGTGTTCAGAACCATTCACCTGTTCTTTATCCGGGACATTGAAACAGGTTTGGTCTGGGCCCTGAAAATTATCACCGACCCATTCCATGACGTGAAGATTTATTACAAGTCGCCTTTCTATCTTCTCAAAGGTCAGTTGATTGATCCCATGGATGATGTCAAGGCACGCCAGGTTTCACTGAGCACACGTCGCTGAATTTTCTTGTTGCTGTTGCAAGCCTCGCTGGTGTCCCACCAGCCATCGGCTTGCATGCAGCGGGCCGCTTGAATAAAGCGGTCGCAGAACACATCGAAATCAGAATCGGTGTAGTTGTGGCTGAAAATCATTCGCCCTGAACCTACCCAACTCAACATCACGCCAGCTTGCAACAGGTAAAACTGAAACATCCAGTTAAAACGCGATGGGGTGTTGTAAAGAATGGTGAAAATTGAAGTCATGTTTTGCACTTCAACTGGCAATTCCAGTTCCGTCAGGCGTTTGTTCAGTGCTGCACGCCTTGTGTTCCAGACGGTGTCGACGTTCTGATACATCCGTTCCACTTCAACACCATCAATGTGCCTTAGAAACAGGTTCATGGTTTGCATCACGTAAGGGTGTGAATTGAATGTACCCCGAGCAAAGCAGATATCAGCTGGCTTGTCGTTGCGGTAGCGTTTCATCAATTCGGCTTTTCCACACAGCACACCCACAGGCAGGCCACCACCCAGAGTTTTGCCATAGGTCACCATGTCGGCACGCACCCCAAAATAATCTTGTGCGCCACCTTTGGCCAGGCGGAATCCCAGAAACACTTCATCGAGTATCAACACAATGCCGTTCTCGGTGCACACCTGTCTAAGCTGTTTTAGCCATTGGGTGTAGGCCTCTTTGTCATAACCCGCTTTGCGGCCGCTGCTGATCAAGGCGGAGTCACCGGGTGCGTTGCTATTGGGGTGCAAGGCTTGCAGCGGGTTTACCAATACGCAGGCAATGTCTTTTCGGGCGGCCAGTACATGCAGTGTGCGTTGGCTCATCTCTTGTAGCGTCAACGTTCTATCTGCGCTTACAGGGTTGCCCACGCCGGGTTGTACATCGCCCCACCAGCCATGGTAGGCACCCGCAAAACGCACGATGCGTTGTCGACCAGTGTGGTATTGCGCAAGGCGCACGGCCTGCATCACTGCTTCGGTTCCGCTCATGTGGTATGAAATTTCATCCTGACCGGCCAGGGCTAAAATTCTGCGCGTGTTGTCCAGCACCACCGGGTGATAGGGGCCAAGCACTGGCCCCAATGGGTCCATGTCGATGGCTGCCTGGCGGATAAAACTTTTGTAAGTGTCGTAGCCCAGCAGGTTGGTGCCGTAGGCACCAGTCACGTCGATGTAAGCATTGCCATCGATGTCCCACAGATGAACACCCTCTGATTTACTCAGAAAAAGTGCAGGCAACAAATTCTCGTTGACCATGTTTCTAAACTGGAAGGGAACGCGGTACTTGTGAGTAAACTGCGCATCGGAAATGCTGCTGATGGCCTGTTCCAGCAATCGTTTGCCCTGTGGTGCACGCCCCAGCAGGTCTTGGGACAAATTCTGGAAACCTTTGCGGCGCTTCTCAACGAGCGCATCGTTGGCACCGTCACAGTTGAAAAACGAATCACCTTCCAGGCTGTAATGCGGTATCAGTCTCGATACGCGCTTGGCCATTCGCACATGGCCGCTTAAGCCGGGGTGTTTGGCGCGCGACAGCTGAAGCCGGCGGTGCGCTTTGAATACAAGGTATGCACTGGCGCTGGCGCCAATGAGTAAAGTCAGGCTGTCAAGGTTCATACACATTTCTGTCAAATACAACAGGTATGGTTGTACGCCATCTCGGTGACAGGCTGATTAAATTGCAAAAAAATACACAGGCATATTCTGCACATCAGGCGTCCCGCATTCGGTTACAAGAGAGTGCCAACTTCATGCTGACCAATCGAATCCCTCGCTTGTTCAGCTCTTGGTTGATGGGCAAGGTGAGCAAAATCAAACACCCGTGGTTTGCCCAGCCAGCCTTGTGGTTGTGGCGCCAATTTGCCGATTTAAACCTGCACGAGGCGCAAAAGCAGCAGTTCAACTCCATTCATGATTGTTTTACCCGTGCATTGAAGCCGGGTATGCGGCCTGTGGCTTCAAGTGCCTTGGGCACCAGCCCTTGCGATGGAATTCTGGGCGCCCATGGCCTAGTGGAGGACGGCAGCCTGCTTCAGGTTAAAGGCTTTCCTTACGCAATCGAAGAATTGCTGGTAGACCCAGTACTTGCGATTAAATTTCATGGGCATCGATACCTTACCATCCGGATTACAGCCAGCATGTATCACCGTATGCATTCCCCAATTGATGGAGTGGTGGACCAAGTGGATTACATTCACGGGGATACATGGAATGTAAACCCCGTGGCCTTGAAACGCGTAGAAAAGCTGTTTTGTAAAAATGAGCGTGCGGTGTTGAGCGGCAAAACCGTGCAAGGTGAACCGTTCGCCATCGTACCGGTGGCGGCCATCCTGGTTGCGGGCATTCGCTTGCATTGCACTGGGCGTGTGTTTAATCAAACCGACCGCGGGCCTCAACGCGTGCGCACCCACACGCCCATTCACAAGGGAGAAGAGCTTGGGTGGTTTGAGCACGGCTCCACCATTGTGTTGTTGGTGCCACCATGCTGGAATCTTGTCGAGGGCTTAAGTGAAGGAAGCCGATTGTTCATGGGGCAAGCCCTGTTTGAATAATTCGGTTATTCTTTCGCCCTATGGACATATTGATCAGCGAAGAAAAGGGCGTTCGCCAACTGCATTTCGGCAGTGACTGGGTGCAAGGGGCCATGCGTATTGCAAGGCCCTATGCACTCGAGCTTGAGTACACCCGCGAAATGATGGCTCCATTGCTGCTGAATTCTGACCCAAATTGGCCACGTTCCGCTTTGTTTGTTGGTCTTGGGGTGGGAGCCTTGCCCAAGTTTTTACACAAGCACAAGCCCGCCTGCAAAATCACCGTGGTGGAAATATCGCATGCAGTGGTTGCAGCTGCGCAAATGCATTTCAAACTGCCGCCGTTTTCCCCAACCTTTCAGGTTGAAGTGAGTTGCGGCGCAGACTACGTGGCTATTGAGGCAAGCCGCAATTCCCGGCAATTCGATTTGATCATGGTGGACGGTTTTGATGGCAAAGCCAAGGTAGGTCCATTGAACTCGACTGCGTTTTACCTGAATTGCAAGGCCTTGTTGAGTGAGCAGGGGTACTTGGTCGCCAATCTTTTAAGCAATCAGAAAGATTCAACCCAGAGCAAGCAGCGCTTGCTGGATGCGTTCGATGGGCATGCAATGGCTTTGTCGCCTTGCTCCAGTGGCAATGTGATCGCCGTGGCCCATGCTGGCGCTGGTTTTTCCTTCAGCGAGGCGGACTTGTACAGTAACTGCCAGCGCCTGAAAGATGAAACTGCCCTAAATTTGTCTAATACAGTGGCCAAACTCATCGAGGCTTGTCCCAAAGTTTAAATTGCATGCCTAAAATAGGACACAAATTAAACTTACAGAGACTCTGCAGCCATGCAAAACAATCAAGAATCCATTTGGTTTTCCACTCCCAATCTGGAAAACATGAATGCCATGTGTAAAAACACAGCCTGTGAGGCTTTGGGCATCGAAATCACCGAAGTGGGGCCCGACTATATTCGCGGCACCATGCCAGCAGACACCCGAACGTTTCAGCCCTTTGGCCTGGTTCATGGCGGAGCAAATGTGGTGCTTGCTGAAACCTTGGGAAGTATTGGCGCCAATTTGCTGGTTGACAACAGCAAATTTTATTGCGTCGGGCAAGAGGTCAACGCCAATCATCTGCGTGGCGTTAGAAGCGGCAAAGTGACGGGCACAGCCAAGTTATGGCATGCCGGCAAAAGCTCGCAAGTCTGGAATATTGAGCTGCACGATGACAGTGGAAAGCTCAGTTGTATTTCCAGACTCACCATGGCCGTCGTGCCTGTTCCCGGTTCAAAATAATTCATGTCGAAAGTTACTGTGAAACAAGATAAAAATGTTCTCGGCGGGCCCTTGCTTGCCTGCTCCTATGCGCCACTCACTGGTTTTATGCGAGACGGTTGTTGTAGTACCGGTCCCAACGATTTAGGTCGGCATGTAGTTTGTGCAAAAGTCACTCAAGAGTTTCTGGAATTCCAGTTGCGCATGGGCAATGATCTCATCAGCCCTATGCCCCAATATCGATTTGCCGGGCTGAAGCCAGGAGACCGATGGTGTGTATGTGCCAGCCGTTGGCTGGAGGCCTATGAGGCTGGGGTGGCGCCACCTGTGTATTTGGAGGGAACCAATCAAACCGCACTGGATATCATCCCTTTGGAAACCCTGCTTGAACATTCAATTGTTTAGAGGATCTCATGGTTAAAAAACTGGCCTCGCAGTGGCTGTCTGCTGCTCGCATCAGTCCCACGGCTTTGTACACGGGGCAGGTTTGGCAAACCACAGGTCGTTCTATTCCTGAATTGAAATCCATGCCTGCCAGTGCATTGCACCTTGCACTGGCGCCTACCATGTTTGTGTCCAGAAGTTTCGGTGGCCCGACACTGGAAGATTTTCTGTTGGCCCGGCACGATCTGATCGATCATCATCTGACTGAACTGATTGAGTCAGGAAAAGTCACTCAAATCATTGAGATAGCAGCGGGTTTGTCGCCTCGTGGAAGCCGTTTTGTTGAGCGCTACGGCGACAAGATTACCTATATTGAAGCTGATCTGCCAGGTATGGTCGCTCGAAAGAAAAAGCTGCTGGCCACACGCCTGAGGGCTTGCCCGAATCACCACATCAAGGTGGTGGACGCTTTTGCCGAGCAGGGTGCACACAGTCTGGATGGTTTGGCCATGCAGTTGGATACCAGCCAAGGCTTGGCGGTGGTGACTGAAGGACTGCTAAATTATTTTGACAAAGACTCCGTACAGAACCTGTGGACCAGAATTTCTTCGACTTTGGCGCAGTTTCAGCAGGGGGCTTATCTTTCCGACATTCACTTGCAGGCCCAAAACTCCGATCCTCTTGCACAGGCTTTCGTTGCAGGCCTTGGTATTTTTGTTCGGGGCAAAGTGCACCTGCATTTTGAAACAGCAGGTCATTTGCAATTGGCCATGGAGGAACTGGGTATGGCTTGCCAAGTGCTTAAGCCCAGCGACTTTGCAGCGCAAATTCCTGCGTGTTCAGGCAAAGGCGCAGACTTTTGTCGCATTCTGTTTGCGCGCCCCGCCAGTGCGGTAAAGTAGACTGACAAGAAAAAGCAGAACCACCAGCAGGAGACAACATGCGATTTGAATTATTGCGAGGCGTAGTGGCCTCGGCAATGTGGTTTGCCCTGAGCGGCACCGTTGCCATCGCCCAAACCGGTTCAGTGAACGCCTTGGGCGCTGAAATAGCCGGCAATGCGGCCGGTACCATTCCTGAGTGGACTGGAGGGCTTACCAAAGCGCCAGCCGGGTTTGATCCCAAAAAGGGCTACGTTGATCCATTTGCAGGTGAAAAACCCTTGTTCGTGGTGAACCAGAGTAATTTGGCTCAGCATGAGAAATTTTTGCCTGCCGGGCAAATCGCCTTGATCAAACGCTATCCGAACTACAGCATTCCCGTTTACAAAACACATCGCACGGCCGCATTTTCTTCAGAGATGATGACCAGTATCGGAGCCGAAGCTGGCAAGGCCAAGCTGGCGCATGGCGGCCTTGCGGTTGAGGGGGTTCAATCCACCAGCGTGCCTTTCCCTCAACCCAAAAACGGTCTTGAGGCGGTCTGGAATACTTTGCTTCGTCGCCCGGCACAAACTTTAAGGTCGCACACAGCTGGCTTTGTGGCAGGCAATGGCAGCAAGCCGATTACATTTGCCAGCAGCCAAACCATTGCGTGGGCGCCAGCAATCGGCAAGGCAGGCAGCACGCTGTTGTTCGCACTGATCGGCGAATCGACCAAGCCTTCCGCACAATCAGGCGAAGCGTTGTTGGTGCTTGACACCCTCAATTTTAAAGAGGATGCGCGTAATGCATGGATCGTGAATTCCGGTCAGCGCCGGGTATTGCGCGCACCTGAACTGGTACATGCAGCACCGGCGGGCAATACCGATGCTTTGCGTACTGTGGACGATATTTATGGATTCAATGGTTCACCAGAACGATTTGAGTGGAAGCTCCTTGGCAAGCGTGAAATGTACATTCCTTATAACAACTACAAGCTAAGCGACAAAAGCCTGAAGTACGACAACATGCTCAGTGATGCTTTTTTGAAACCGGAGCTGACACGTTTTGAACTGCACCGTGTTTGGGTCATTGAAGGCACGTTGAAGCAGGGCGCCGAACATATCTATTCCAAGCGCACCATGTATGTGGATGAAGACAGCTGGTATGTGGCCCTGATGGACCAGTACGACACCAAGGGAGAATTGTGGCGCGTCAAAATGTTGTATCTGATGCAAGCTTACGATGCGCCGGGCTTGTACACCGCCGGTGAAGTACAACATGATTTGAATGCTCGCAAGTCTGTATTCAGTGCTTTCCAGAATGAAGAACCTGCCACTGAATTCAATGTGGCCGTGAAACCGGGCGACTTTACGCCCGCTGCACTTCGTAAACTGATGCGCTGATCCTGAGTGAAAATGCTTTGGTGATTTAGAGTGCTTTTTCATCAGCACCGGGCGACCAGCTACTACAATGTCGCCCAACTTACTTTGTATTCGCAAGGACTTTTCGCAGCATGGCCGAGCAGGACAAACCCGACAACTCCGAAGCCAATTCGGAGGCTATCGCCGATGGCAGCACCATGGACCGCATCAAAACCGGTGCCTTTGAGCGAAATGTTGCATTGACACGCATGGGGGTGGGTGCGGGTGCCAAAATTGCAGGGCACACGGTTCGCAATTTCTTCCGCCGTGGTGAATCCAAGGACGAGGCCAATCGGAACTTTTATCGCGCGCAGGCCAAAGAACTGGCTGATGAGCTGGGTCGCCTGAAAGGTAGCGTGATGAAGGCGGGGCAAATGCTCTCCTTGTATGGGCAATATTTTCTGCCCGAAGAGGCTGTCGAGGTGTTGGCCACCCTGCAGGACAATACGCCGGCGGTCAGCTGGTCATTCGTTGAGCCTCAACTGATTGATGCCTTGGGTGAAACAACAATAGCAAAACTCGATATTCATCGAAAGCCGATTGCTGCTGCATCCTTGGGCCAGGCTCATCTGGCGACCATTAAGGCTACTGGTGAGCAGGTCGTTGTCAAAATTCAGTATCCCGGTGTGGCCAACGCGATTGACACGGACATTCGTACCCTGTCGAGGTTAATTTCTGCGACACGTTTGGCTCCCAAAGCACTTGATTTGACTGATGTGTTCAATGAACTACGCGACATGCTGGTTCGAGAGTGCGATTATGTCCAGGAGCGGGAATTTACTGAAATATTCTATGACCGGCTTGTTGACGACAAGCGTTTTATCGTTCCGAAGGTTTATCCAGAATTTTGCGCGCAACGAGTGCTGACCACACGTTATGAGCCCGGGTACTCCGTTTCTTCCAAAGAAGTGCAAGCCTTGTCGCAAAAACGCCGGAATGCCTTGGCACAGGGTTTTGCTGAACTTTTTGTCACTGAGTTTTTTGACTGGAATCTGGTTCAAACCGATCCTCATTTTGGAAACTACCGGGTTCGCATTGATCCCGATGCAGAGAACGATCAGATCGTAACGCTGGATTTTGGTGCAACGCGTCCGTTCGACAAGTCCTTTGTTGACAGCTATGGGCGCATTGTTCGTGGATCACTTCAGGCAGACCGACGCGAGGTTGCTCAAGGTGTTTTAGAGATCGGCTTGATGGACAGCAACACTCCTCAATCCTTTCTGGAGGGGTTTGGCGATTTAACCGAATTGATTGTTGAACCGTTTCGCAAGCCATTTGACCCCATGGTGTCAGAGCGGCTTTACACCCCTGGGGGAGCATATCGGTTTGGCGACACTGACTTGCCAGCTAGAGTGGGTCAGACTGCAGCATTGAAAATGATGTCCAAGCATTTCAAGATACCGCCTCAGGAAATCATATTCCTGCATCGGAGGATTGGCGGGGTGTTGGTCACCTTAAAAACTCTGCGAGCTGAACTGCGCCTGCATGAGCTACTGAAGCCCTATTTGGATCTGAGTTAAGTTCCAATCCAGACAAATCCTCTTTGTCCGAAATTGTCAACGAGTTCCCTGTTTTGGTGTCAAAACAGGCGGAACCTTTGCGCCCTTGCGTGCTCTAAACGTGCGTTAATGGTTATCGCACTGCATATTAATTATCTTTATTGAGCATATAGAGTAATTTGCATTGCTCTACCCACGAGCTTGTGGTCAAATGATCAAAGTTGTCCTAGACAAAAAGGCGAATAAGATGTCAGCAGCGCAAGACTCAATCGGTGTGGTGGTCCTGGAACCCAACAAACAGTTGCTGGACAAGTTGTGCGCGTTCGCTCAAAAAGTATGGGGTCAATACGAGGTACTACCTCGTCAGACGGGTAAGGAACTGAGCTTGGCCGCCGAGAATCTTAGCGTAGGCGTGGTTGTGGTTAGAGCAAGCTTTCAGCGCTCAAGCGCATTGATTCAAAACACTTTACTGGACATGTACGCGGCCGGTACGCAAATCCTGATTATCCAAGACACACCGTTTAGGGTCTCCGAGGCAACTTGGAGCTCGTTCGCTGGACTCCATTTTTTGTCGGACAAGGCCACTGACGAACAGCTGAGCAACCTGCTGACCATGACTTTGGTCCGTCATTGCATGCCCCAATTCAACAAGCTGATTTGACCTAGACAGACAATCTAAGTCATTTAGAATTTTCCGACGATCAATCGAGATTAATCGTGTCTCCATGTCCCAGTAACCTGAAGTCACCTGGGGCCACATTGTGTTGCTCCAACGCGAGTTTCAAATCACCGATGGGTTGATCCAGCGGTTCATCGGTCAACTCGAACGTACCCCAATGAATGCCCATTGATTTCGTTGAGCGTACGTCTTTGTGAATTTGTACCGCTTCATCTGGATTAATGTGTTGTGCCTTCATGAACCATCGGGGTTCGTAGGCGCCCACCGCAATCGCACTGAAGTCAAAAGGGCCCAGACGTCTTCCAATTTCCTCGAAGTCTTTGCTGTAACCAGTGTCACCAGAAAAGTAGAAGCTCAATTTTGGGTTTTTCAGTGTCCATCCGCCCCACAGTGATTTGTTTCTGTCGGCCAATGTGCGCGCTGACCAGTGGTAAGCGGGTACAAACGTAACCTGGTTTTCTCCCAGGGTGTGGGTTTCCCACCAGTCCATTTCCTTCACATTCCTGACACCCCAGCTTTTCAACAGAGACTCCAGTCCAAGTGGCACCAGAAAAAGGGTGTCAGGTTGCTGCTCGGCTAGTTTAACCACGGTGTTGTGGTCCAGGTGGTCATAGTGGCTGTGGCTAATGACCACCACATCAATTTTTGGCAGGTTTTCCACGCGACTCGGAGATTGAACTTTCCGTGATGGACCTGCCCATTGCACCGGAAACGCGCGGACTGAAAAGTGGGGATCTGTCAGCAGGGTGAAGCCGTTGGCGCGCACCATGACCGTTGCATGCCCTAGCCAAGTGGCTGTGGTGTCCGTGTATTCTGAAAGCTGGCTTTTGTCGAACGCCCTTAGCGGGAAATCTGCGTAGCTTGCAATGAATTGGCCGGGAGGTGGCGGCAGGTCTTTTCCAAATCGCTCCCGGTACCACCGAAGCAGGTCAGACATCGGTTTTGAAACAGTGGTGCCATCGGAGTTCACGAAGCCATCAGGCCTGTGGTGGGGCTTACTCGAGTCAAAATAGGGATTTGATGCTGCACAGCCTTGAATTAAAAAACCGGCAACGACACTCAGCACACCTGCGACTACATACTTCATGGTTCAACACGAATGAATTAGAGTTCCTTCCACTGCGTCGCCAAATAAACAGCAACAGGCAAGCCGAAGTAGAGCAAACAAAGTACTCTGAAATGGTCCATTGATTCTACCGCAGTGCTGCTGTTTGTGTTTAATTCAAGACCGCCCAGTTGTCCCGGATTTCCGGCAAAGGCCAACTCAAGAGTGCTGCTGGTTTCAAACATGGGTGCAATGAACGCTGGCTCGAGAACGAAGGCACAACCCAACACCCACAACACAAAAAATACAGTAAATCGTTTGATGCTCATCTTGATTTCTCCATCTGCTGTTTTTATTTGCTCCTTGAAACAACTGTACAATAAACACTGTAACTGTGTACAGTATTTTTTAATTGATGTGGTTTTTTGTAGTCTTTGACAGCGCACCTGAACAAAACCAGACTGCTACAATTCAAAGTCATTTGTTTTGTCTACCAGAGAGGAGTCCTATGCAGTCCCATCGAATCTCGATCAATGCCATAGACGGCGGCCAGTTTGACGCTTACTTGTCCCTTCCACCGACAGGCAAGGGCCCGGGCATTTTGCTGATTCAAGAAATTTTCGGTGTGAATCAGCATATTCGTGAAGTTGCCGACCAGTACGCGAGCGATGGTTTCGTGGTGTTGGCTCCGGATGTATTCTGGAGACAGGAACCAGGTGTTGACATTGGCTATGATGACACCGGTTTTAAAAAAGGATTTGCGCTAATGCAGGGAATGGACTTCCCCAAGGCAGTTGAGGATTTGTGTGCTGCGGCCGAAGCGCTGAAAGCTCGTCCGGAAGTCATTGGGAAAGTAGCCAGTCTGGGGTTCTGCATGGGCGGGATGCTGTCTTACTTGGTGGGAACAACAGTGGGGGCTGTGGACGCAAGCGTTTGTTACTACGGGGGCGGTATTCACACCGCGCTTGATCGCGCGCCGCAGGCCAAAATTCCGATGTTGATGCACTTTGCCGAGAAAGATGGTTTTATTCCCATGGAGGCGGTTTCTCAAATCAAAGCTGCGTTTGAGAATCAGCGCGAAGTGGAAATTCACACTTATCCAAATGTGGATCATGGCTTTAATTGTTGGGGACGCCCCATGTATCAACAAAAGGCGGCTGCATTGGCCAGAGGTCGATCACTGGAATTTTTATCCAGAACCATTTCGGCTTGAGCCACTGGACAGGTGACTTTCTTGAAAGCAACCCCGGCCAACGTTTCATCTTTGGGAAAAGTAGTTTCAGAAGCCATTGACGACTCATGGCGCAATCATCCCTTGTTGTGTCTGCTTTTTGCTGTAAGTGTGGTTGGTTCAACTGTGTTTTGGACGCAGTTGGGCGACCTGGCCTGGTTTGGGCAGCTTTTGCTGCTGGCCGTGGTCGTTGGGGTTTCTTGTGTCGCGGGCAGTGTGTTGACCCGTGCATGGATGAATTTCCAGCTCAAGGAAAGTTTGTTGAATGTCGGGGGGGCGGAAGTTACCGCCGATTATTTGGCGGGTAAAGATTTTTTCCAAACACTGGTTGATACGGTGCATCGATTGAGCCAGCAGCAAGGCATGTTGTTGGCCAGTTTTGATGAAGAAAAACGCCGGTTGATCAGTGTAGAAAATTGCTTGAATGGCTTTGTTGTTGAATTCAGCGTCAGCGGGCAAGGGCAAGTGCGTGTTGAAAATGTCGACAATTCAATTGAACGTTTCTTCTCACTGAGCCGAGCCGAATTTATCGCCGATTGGACTGCTGTACTGAAGCACATCGATTCAAAATACCACGCTGCCTTTCGCACAGTCTTGTCGCGCCCTGAAGCCTTTCCCAATCGAGAGTCACTGGTTTTTTCGACCACCCGGCGCAGTGGGGTAGAGCCACAGTACTTTCAGTTGACCTTGCAACGTGAGGCGAAAGCCCCGGGTGTCAGCATGTATGCGGTTTGCCTTGATGTCAGTGATCTGGTTTTGGCCAAGGAGCAGGCCGAAAGTGCTGATCGCGCCAAGTCTGAATTTCTGGCCACGATTAGCCATGAACTGCGAACCCCACTAAACGCCATTATCGGTTTTTCCAAATTGCTCGAGGAACAACTTGATGATCCCGAACTGCGCGGTGATGTCCGTAATATTTCCAGTTCGGCAACTAGCCTGCACTTGATCTTGAGCGATGTGCTCGAATACTCGCGTATTCAGGCCAATGGTTTGAAACTTGATCCGTCGCCTTTTGATCTGGATGCCATGGTCAGGCAAGTGTATTCACTGAACCGCAACCTCGCCCTCAAAAAAAATCTTGAATTTTCACTGGTCAATGAAAGTGAAGGGTCTTGCTTTGTTCATGGCGATGCCAACAGGCTAAGGCAGGTGATTCAAAACCTGGTATCCAATGCGTTGAAGTTTACAGATACCGGCTATGTCAAAATGCGGTTGATGACCTCACAGCCTGCTCAGGGTCGGATTGAGGTGTTTATTGAAGTGGCTGACAGTGGTATTGGAATCAGTCAGCCAGCCTTGCAAAAGTTGTTTCAGCGCTTTAGCCAGGCCAGTCGAGAAATTAACCGCCAATACGGTGGGACTGGTTTGGGTTTGGCGATTTGCAAGGGACTTGTCGAGTTGATGGGAGGGCGAATTGATGTCAGTTCCGAACCCGGTGTGGGTTCGGTGTTTACAGTCAGTTTGAATTTGCCGCTGGCCACGGCGCAGGGCCAGACTACCTCAATTAAGGTGGTGGAGGCGGCCTCCCGAGCATTGAGTATTCTGGTGGTGGACGATCACCCCATGAACATCAAGTTGCTAGACCGTTACCTCGGGAAAAGGGGGCACCAAGTTGTACAAGCCACTGGCGGCTTGCCTGCAGTGGAGCTCTGTGAAAAACAGCGTTTTGATCTGGTATTGATGGACATCGACATGCCCGATCTCGATGGGCATGAGGCTACGAAAGTAATTCGGGGGTCGCACAGCGCTGCGTCAAAAGACAGTTTTATTTGTGCTTTGTCTGGTTTGTCGGATGACAAGAGCATCACCATGTCGACACAGGCTGGTATGAACTTGCACATGACCAAACCCGTGTCTTTTGAGAAGCTCGACAAATTGATTGAAGAGATTGTCCAGAAATCCGCCTGAACACGACAAGCTTTTGTTTATGCGATACCCAGTTGCTTTTCGAGGTAGGACTTGGCTTTTTCCAGCCAAATCGTGAGTGCTGCCAACAGATCACTTTGGCTGAACGAGCAGCTTTCACCGCCAAACATAGCGGTACTTTCCAGGCGCTCAAGGATACTTTCAAGTGCACCTTCGAACACTGCGGGTAGATCGCGTAACAGGTCTTTCTCCTGTCGGAACGCAAAAATTAATGCACTGGTGTTCTCAAATTCATTATTTTGGAGTGAATCTGATAGCTTTTTAATCCGCAATAGCGGATCTGCTGGTATGTTACTCATGAGTATTATTTAACCAAATTATCATTTCGGCAGTGTACTCCAGCACACGAGACACGGTCTTAAAACTGAGGAGAATTTGACATGGACAGCAAACTTTCACTGGATAAAACAGCCACAGTGGCTTTGAATTACGATGCCGTTTTGGCTGACCTCGAAGCGATTGAGCCTCTGATCTCAATTTTCCCAAAGCTGGAAAGCTTGAACAAGCTGGGCCCAAATACCTTTGAGTGGAAACTCAAGCCGATTGGTGCCATGGGTGTTTCTCACGCGGTTCATTACGCGGCCATTTACGAAGTGGACAAAGCCAACGGACGTTTGAGCTTCAAGGCCAAGGAAGGCGTCGGCAATGCGACTCTTTCTGGGGCTTTCCAGTTCAAGCCGAATGGCAAACAGGTTGACATTGAAATCGAAATCAACGGTCAATTGCGCGACATCAAGGTACCCATGTTGTTGAAGGCTGCGACACCTGGTTTTATTAAAACCATGTTTGATGGTTTGGTGGATCGGTTCATTGAAAAACTGGGGGAGAAGTATGGCAAATAACAAGCCGGCCAATTACGACACCGGCAAGGCGATGCGGGCCAAGGTGCTCGGCGCTGACTATGTGGCCAAAGCGGTGTCAAATCCTGAAGATTTTGCTGCACCTTTGCAAGACATTGTGACCTCCCACGCGTGGGGCACAGTGTGGCCTCGTGAAGGGCTTGAGCCCAGAATTCGCAGTATTGCCACTGTGTCCATGTTGATCGCCTTGAATCGACCTAACGAGCTCAAACTCCACATGCGCGGTGCCATCAACAATGGCGTAACACCCAATGAGTTGCGTGAGTTGATCATTCACGCCAGTGTGTACTGCGGATTCCCTGCAGCCATGGACAGCATGCGTCATGCCAAGGCTTTGCTGGAAGAGCTTGAAGCAGAAAAAGCTGTCGGCAAGTAACTTTTAGTTTCTTGATTCAGGGCAACAAAAAAACCGGAGTAGGGAATTAATCCTTGCTCCGGTTTGTTTTTGATTAAGCAAACCTTATTTTTCGACGAATGCGCGTTCGAAGACATAGTCGCCTGGTTCGCCCACGCCAGGCGACACCACGAAACCTTTGGCGTCCAGGATGCCGCGAATGTCGGCCAGCATGCTGGGACTTCCGCAGATCATGGCACGGTCTGTTTCGGGGTTCAGGGGCGGTAGGCCGACATCCTTACACAATTCGCCATTTTCCATCAGGGTGGTGATGCGACCCACGTTCTTGAATTCTTCGCGAGTAACGGTGGGGTAGTAAATCAGTTTTTCACGCACCAGGTCACCAAAAAACTCATTATTGGGAAGCTCTTCAGTAATGAATTCGCTGTAGGCCAACTCATTCACATAGCGTACGCCATGAACCAGGATGACTTTTTCAAAACGCTCGTACACCTCTGGGTCTTTGATCAGACTCATGAAAGGTGCCAGCCCCGTCCCAGTGCCAAACATGAACAGGTTTTTACCAGGTTTCAAGTCATCAAGAATCAGGGTGCCAGTGGGTTTTTTGCCCACCAGTACGGAATCGCCTACTTTCAAGTGTTGCAGGCGTGACGTCAATTTGCCGTCGGGCACCTTGATACTGAAAAACTCGAGGTGCTCTTCATAGTTTGCACTGGCAATACTGTAGGCACGGAGCAGAGGTTTGCCTTCCACTTCCAGGCCAATCATCACGAAGTGTCCGTTGTGGAAACGCAGGCCAGGGCTTCGGGTTGTTTTGAAGCTGAATAAGGTGTCGTTCCAGTGGTGGACTTCAGTGACTTGTTCTTGAATCAGATTTGACATGGTTGCGGCTTTAGATCTCGTAAGTTTTTCAAACGGCCCAATAATAACGCACTGCATCAAAAAACGCTGTAAGTCATTCTATTTTTTAGTTATTTGCTTATTTGGAGTTTCTCCTCTAACCCAACCGAAAGAATAGAGGTTCAATGGGGGTTATAAAGTGGTTGGGAGCTCAACCTGCCAAGACACCAAACAACATCCAATAAGGGCAACCCCCATGACAGAGACACAAGAAAAACAGCGCCGTATGAACCAAATGATTGTTCACTCCAGTGACGTTGAGCTTGCAGTTAACAGCCACGGCGAACCGCACAACCCAACCATCATTTTGGTGCACGGGTATCCCGATTGCAGCACGGTCTGGGACCCGGTTGTTGAAATTTTAAAACATCACTTCCATGTAGTGACTTACGATGTTCGTGGCTGTGGAAAGTCCACGGCACCAGGCTGGATGTGGGATTATTCCCTGAACAAACTGTCTGAAGACCTTCAGGCGGTAATGCGTGCGGTCTGTCCTACCCAACCAGTTCATTTGGTGGCGCACGATTGGGGTTCCATTCAAACGTGGGAAAGCGTGACCGACCATCGCTTGAAATCGCGTATAGCAAGCTATACCAGCATTTCGGGCCCATGCCTTGACCACATAGGCATGTGGATGCGTAACAGCTTTCTTGCCAATAACCGCAAGGCCTTGGGCAATGTCATGGGGCAGTTGATGCATTCCTGGTATGTGTATGCATTTCAGTTGCCGTTCTTGGCGCCTGCTGCCTGGAAAAATGGGTTTGGACAAAGCATGGCCTGGTATTGTGAAGAAGATGGAAGGTGTTGAACACGATGCCAATCCCACGCAACGCAAAGACGGTGTAAATGGCATCAACTTGTACCGCGCCAACATGTTGCCCCGCATCAGCAGTCCGCGTTTGCGCCAAACTGATGTACCAGTCCAGTTGTTGGTACCCACCAAAGACAAATTTGTAACCACGGCATTGGTTGAGTCCTGCTACCCATATGCCCACAATGTATGGCGTCGCGACATTGATGCCCAGCACTGGGTTGTGCAAAGTCATTCCGAATGGGTGGCCAATTGCGTGTCAGAATTTGTGGAGTTTGCGGAAACTGGTCGAGAGAATCCTGGGCTGGCCAAAGCCAGGGTTCATGTCTAACCGGTCTCGCAAATAAAAAAACCCGGCACCTGCCGGGTTTTTTGTCATGGGTATTCAATGCACTTAAATAATACCCAGCTTGATCATCACCATCAGTTGGCCTTCACCCACCAATCCACCCAAAATGGCGCCAGTCATGATCAAAATCCATTCTTCCTGCTTGAAAACCGGGCGCAACAGTCCCTCGAACTCCAACGGAGTCATGGCCTGCATTTTCTTGCCCACCACGTTTTCAATGTCGAGTGAAGTCTGAACGTAAGTTTCGGCATGCATGATCACATCGGCCAAGCGTGCCATCAACATTTCGGACGTGTCTTGTTTCATGCGCTGGAATGACTCTGCACCTACAGCCATCACCACGAAAGGTTTCACAATGCTGGCCTTGCTGTCCACCATTTCCCGCACACGTTCATCCACCATTTTCTGGACTCGCTCAGACAGAGGGCCCGCCACCATTTCACCGATGATGGTTTGTGGCGTGAGAATGTCGCGCGCAATAATTTTTGCGTAATCCGCAGCCACTTTTTGCTGACGTTTCAGGAACAGGCCCTGAATGGTGTAGGAACCGAACGGAATGGGCTTCTTAGGCTCGAACAATATATTCAAAGCGATCCAGTCAGAAATAAAACCCACCAGAAAACCGAATACGGGCAGAATCCATGGCTCTTTCAGAAGTACCCACAGAATCATTTGCACGACACCGATCATAAAACCGAAATAGAGTCCTGACACGCCAAAGAACTTGAATTCTTCACGGCCTACCTCTTGGAAAATCCGGTTCAGCAGGTGCTTGTCCTTCATCAGGATACGAATGACCAAGGCCTTCAAGTCGAGAATTTCATCGATGTTGCCCTTGATGTCTTCCATCACGCTGGCAATGACTCCGGGTACATCTTTCTTCACTCGATCAATCAGCTTTTTCTGGGCAAAGTTAGGCAAGCTTTCCCAAAGCCTTGGCTGATGCTTTGACATCACCTCACGAATGATGGTCTCAATGACTTCCATGGCCGGACCTTCGAGCTCCTTGCCCAAACGTTCAGAGTCCAGTTTGGAAACCACTTCATTGACCGACACAAGCTTGGTCGTAATGGTGTCAACTGCAATGGAAGCCATGCGAAGGGCATTGCGCGGGACAATGCCTTGCCAGCCAAAGAATGGAGGAATGCCCACAAACTTCATGGGATAGAACATCATTTTGACCGCGGCAATCTTGGTGACATAACCAAGGATGGCGGCAACTAC